>CAXHHS010000919.1:0-3151 GCA_964015645.1 uncultured bacterium | reverse complement strand
CGAAGATTCTTACCAAGAAAGGCAGCTGTTTCCACTGATTCAACTAACAAATTGAGGGAGACCGATTTTGCGAGTTGGTTAATATGTTCAATTTCCCGAATATTGGCGGGAAAAGCAATGGTAATATCCTTCCAATCAAACGTTGCAAAATAGCGCGCCATTTCCACCGACGAAACTGTAATCGCCTCCACACCAACTTCCCGGAACCATTCTCCGATTTCGCCGGATTGATGAGTTTTAAAATGTGGCCGAAAGCGGATATTCTGCCTTCGCGCTTTGTCAGCCATTCTTTGAATATTGCGCTTCGCTTTCGATTCGCTGATTACGAAGGTAGGTTTTGTTATTTGGCTAAACATCGATTATCTCTCTGGGTGATAAGGATGTCCATTCTACTGATAGACCTACGAATTACCCAAACAATCCGAATTTCACAACTTATCTTTTTATTTTTGTGTCTTTTCGGGTGTTTCGTGGGCAATTTGTAAACCCATTTGTATGAACTTGCTCACTCTCTTAAATTTCAATACATCAATTTACGGAAACGAACTGTTTATGCGAAGGATATTGCAAAAAAAATCGCTCCTTATTCTACTGTTAAGCCTTTGCCTATTCTATTTTCTGATTCCACTTCCCTCACCTCTTTTTCCTTTAAATTATAGCACCGTGATCCTTGCCGATCCTTCGGAAGATCAAGACGAAAAAAATCAAATATTACGAGTGTTTCTCAACCGGGATGAACAATGGATTTTACCGCCCCGGGAGGATATTCCCATTCCCGATAAATTAAAAACCGCCGTTTTACAGTACGAAGATCGTTATTTTTACTATCATCCCGGGATAAACCCGGTGGCGATTTTTCGAGCTGTATATCAAAATATATCATCCGGAAAAACGATTAGCGGCGCCAGCACACTCACAATGCAAGTCGCCCGGCTTATCAGGCGGAAAGAGCGTACCTATTGGAACAAAATTGTTGAGATTCTGCAAGCGCTCAAAATTGAGATTCTGTATTCCAAAGATGAAATATTGGAATTGTACCTAAATCATGCACCCTACGGTGGAAATATTATCGGGTACCAGGCGGCTTCGCTGCGCTATTTTCAGAAGTTGCCGGAGCAGCTTACCTGGAGCGAAGCGACCATGCTGGCAGTGCTGCCAAATGCCCCGGGCCTGATTTCGCCGGACATCAATCCTCAGCAGCTAAAATTGAAACGCGACGCGCTGTTAAAAGCGTTGCGAAATAAAGATATTTTAGATTCGGAAACCTACCGGCTTGCGGAGTTGGAGCCATTACCAAACGGCTCCAGGCCATTTCAATTTTTAGCACCACATTTGAGCCAGTGGCTAAAACAAGAAGCCGGTTCCGGTGGCGGCGTAATTACGACAACGATAGACGCGCAACATCAATTGAACGTGGAAGAGTTGGTAAACCGGCAACTGACCTACCTGGCAAACAAGGGAATTAAAAACGGTGCAGCATTGGTAGCCGAAACTCAATCCGGAAAAATCCGGGCCTACGTTGGCTCGCAGAATTTTTTCGATTTCTCAAACCAGGGGCAGGTGGATGGCGTGCGAGCGCCGCGCTCTTCCGGCTCCATTTTAAAACCGTTTCTGTACGCGCTCTCTATTGATGACGGCATTATTCTTCCGCAAACGCTGGTAAAGGATGTCCCGGCATTTTACGGCGCTTTTTCACCGGCAAATGCCGATGAAAGTTTCGACGGCATTTTAACCGCGAAAGAAGCCCTGGTGCGTTCATTAAATGTTCCCGCCGTTCGATTATTATATACCTACGGCCTGCATCCTTTTTACCAGTTTCTTAAATCCGCTAATATTTCAACCTTATTTCGCTATGCGGATGATTACGGCCTGCCGTTGATTATTGGTGGTGCAGAAGTAACCGTTTGGGATATGGCGATGCTGTTTCGCAGCCTGGGAAATGATGGCCGCATTGCGCCACTGCAAATTCTTGCGGATTCTTCCGGGGCAAAACATGCAACGGTTTTTGAAGATGCGATTAGCCCGGCAGCCTGTTTTTTGACATTGAATATGCTAAGAGAATTAAAACGCCCCGGCTCGGAATACTATTGGGAACTCTACGAAAACCAATGGCCGCTCGCCTGGAAAACCGGCACCAGCTACGGCCAGCGCGATGCCTGGGCCGTAGGCGTTAGCCCGCAGTGGACTATCGCAGTTTGGGTAGGCAATTTTACGGGGGAAGGGAATGCCAACCTTTCCGGCGCCCGTTGTGCTGGCCCATTGCTATTTGATATTTTTAACTATTTACCGAAAGATCCCAACCAACCCTGGTTTCCAAAGCCAGAAGCCAATTTTAGCCCGATCAACGTTTGTACGGAAACCGGTTTTCTCGCCAGCAGCGATTGCCCCAATCCAACCTTAGCTGAAGCGCCGCGATTTATGAAACCGCTGCGTCTTTGCCCCTTTCATCATAAAATTTTCGTTTCCGGCGACAAAAAGCACCAGGTGTGTTCCTTATGTTGGGAATCCGGGCACTATCACGCGGAATCCCAATTAATTTATCCCCCGGATGTCGCGCAATATCTCCGCCAGCGCGGGCAAATCCCGGGGTCAATTCCGCCGCATAAAACGGATTGCCCGGCCCGGGCAACCAGCCAGCCGCTGCAAATTATTTATCCCCAGCAAAATGCCCGGCTTTGGGTGCCGCGGGATTTTGGCGGCAGCCTTCAGAAAGTAACCATGCGCGTCGCCCACCGCGATAGTCGCCGGCAGCTCTTCTGGTATTTAGACGATCATTATCTTGGGATTACAGAGAATCGCCATGAGAAAGCAGTCGGTTTATCGAAAGGTTGGCATACATTGGAAGTGATTGATGGCGTTGGTTATCGGGACCGCAAGCGGTTTTATGTTGACCTGCGAAAATAATGTCGAGTTTAATCGAAAGCCTCTCGAAGTATTTGACGAATCCCTAAAATGTTTTTGCAAGTTCATTTCAAGCAAACTTAAAAAAAACAACAGGTTAAAAATTCATCAATTCGAATCATTGAATATTGGTATGGCGCTCGCAATAGAATATTTCAAATGCGAAATAATCATTAAATTGGGAGTTTTACGATGAACAATATATCCTGTCTCTTATACACATCTCCGAGCCCACGAGACTCCATTGCAT
>CAXHHS010000918.1:0-3158 GCA_964015645.1 uncultured bacterium | reverse complement strand
GATGCAATGGAGTCTCGTGGGCTCGGAGATGTGTATAAGAGACAGGTAATAAGTATCCGTCTGCGCAAACAATGCGGAGGAAAATGCTCCGCAAAGAAACAGTATGCTTAATAATTGATAGGGGAAAGGGTATTTTCTCACTTTAGTCACTTTCAATTTTAGCCACTTTAGCTCACTTTAAATTATTCTCAACTTTAACCATTTGCTGGCTTAATAATGCTGCCAGGTACTCGGCAATCTTTTCATAGGCCAGGGCATTAGGATGTCTTTCGAAATTGGGGTGAATCCTGTATTTTTCAATATTCGTATCGGCATCCGGCAAGATTGTTTCAACCGGAATGATGTTAATATGACTGGCTTCCAGTTTGGCAATGCTACTCCGATATAATGGCATTTCGCCAGGCCAAATTATCATATAAAATTCGCCGCCATATCGATCTTTAAAAATACTTGCGGCTTTAGAAACGATAGATGTAAATAATTCGGCATCTTGCAGCGTGGGAGAGGAATTGGCCGCAAACCACTTGCGAACCATAACGGAACGAGCCAGCAAGCTAATTCCCCGGCCGATTAACCAATGCTGAAAAGGCCCCTGGTAAATCGCTTCACCGTTTTCATCAAGGATATACTTTGGGCCGGATTGATCCCAAAACTTGGTACCGGCACAGCGATTGATATGATCTGAGATTGCCTGATACACTAAATAGCGAGGAGGATGCTTGCCGATAATCGGTTTTTCCAGTTCATTTTCCAAGGAAACCAGCATTTGGTGCGGCCCATAACCGTGAAAACCGAAATTAAACGCTTTCAATTGCCCCTGTGTTTTCTTCTCAAACTGGTTGGGCAGGGTTTCGCCATCTTCAACCCCTTCACCAAAAGTAAAAGAGCCGCCATAAAACAATACAGCCGGTGCTGAATCGCTGGCAATATTCGCATCATTTCGGACACCATTCGAGGTAATGGTATATTGAACGTTATACAAAGGCTCATCTTTATACGTTTTTTGCGCTCGAATTTGAGATGATTTTTTAGGGCTAACTCCCAAAAGCGAATGTGGCTGAAAATAAGTGGGATCGGAGACTGTAAAAACAAGCGATTTTTTTTGCGATTTAAAAAGCCAGCCCGTAAAATAGGCTTCGCTAATACCGAAGGCTAATATCCCTATTCCAACATAAAGTGCCGCCAGGCGTAGTTTTGGTTTGGAGGTTTTAACGATAATTGTCGTGCAAACACCCACCCAAATCGCGGAAAGATATACCATGGCATCCTGACGATTGAAATAAGCGATTGCCGCGGAAATTGCCAGTAACAGCAACAGAATTAGAATTGTCAGCGAAAATTTTTTGATTAGATGCATTTTACAACCGGTAAGAAAATATTTAGCAGAAATTATGTTATGTTATTATGGTTTGTTAGCAGCATCCTTTAACAGTTCCTGGAATTGCCTGCAAAACACCCCATACCCTTTTTCCGAAGTGATGAATTTTTTATACGTTTCCTGCCCTGCCCTGGCAATATCTACAAACTGATTGTAATTGCTTAAGATAGCGTCTATTTTTTTTTCAAAATCGGAAAAATCCCACTGGTAGTTGACATAGGTTTTCCCTGCAAAATAAAAATCAGGAAACGTTTCCAGGTGAGACATATCGGCCTTAAACAGCAGGCTGCCGCAGATAAATATTTCATAGTCCCGATAACAAATTTCTCCGAAGCCAAAGGGAGACATCGCTACCTTGCTAACGGCCATTTCTTTAAAATACCGGGATAACGAGGTCATTTCGGTGGGTGTGTTATGGTTTAGAAGCTGCTGAACCTTTACTCTTTGAAAGCGAATGGTTGGAGAACTGCCCGGGTGAGTCGATATTCGGCAAGAAATATCCCGGGAGCGGTTTGGAGAAGGGGCGGAAAAATTTTTGGTATATCGAAAAAATGGCCTTAGCTGTGCGCGGTTTTGCAGCTTTCGGTAATGAACTCGGCGAAGCGAATGATCTGCCAACCCGGTATTCCAATGAATTCTGAGCTTTGATATATCTTCATTGGTAAGCGGCTCAGAATAATCCGGATCTTCATCATGTATATCAAACGTATTATGATAAAATTGGCAAAATACCCGCCCTTTACGGATTATCCGCTGCCGGTAGAGAGAGCGATCTTTTAATAACTGCCCTTTACAATACAGATCGACAAACGGAATAACATCCGTTTCGATATGCCCGGTACTGGCAGTCGAGTCAATTAATATAATCGGGGAAAATTTGTCACGACAATACGCCAGTTGCGCTATCTTTTCCTTCTCTAATACCTCGATCTCCCGGCGATCCGCTTCGGTTTTTATGCGCTTGGTTTTCCAGCGAATGTTGTAGTTAAAATATTCAATATCGATGATTAAAATATCGCAATCAAAAAGCGCCGCCTCCACTGTTTTGAAATAGAAAATATCTATGCCCAGGTCTTTTAGCCGCCTCTCGTTAAAAATGATGGGGAAAAGAAATGTCAGGCTTTTCTGGCAGTTTGCACCGGGAGTTAAGATGTGTATTTTCATTATTGCCTGCGAATTTTCTCGAACGCTTTTTGGGCTAAAAACGGAAGCCCGCCTAAAAATATTCCGATCCAGAAAGGCAGGGAAGTGATGACAACCGCTACCCTATCCTTCAAGCTTATGTAATATTTTTTTTTACGATATTGCTTTATCCGTAATACGCGCTCTTCATGTTCTGCTATGTATTTTTCGTGATCCGTATTCGATAGGAAAAACGATCTCGGAGATATTTTCACATCTTTCGCCCCGGAAATTTCAGCGACTAAATAGCTGATTTTTTGTTTCGTCATCCCCCTGGTGCCGGCGATTCCATTGGCGTAACATTTGATTCCCTGTACAACATCGCACCAGTATACATTTTGATTATTAACGAAGTCTTTCGTCATTCTATCCTGGTTTCCAAAGTATTGCCCCGGGCTGTTACCGGCAAAGATATAATCCACTTTTCCCTCGATACGGGGGAGTAGTTCGCTGAACAAATAACTTTTATCGTGCCGGTAGGGATGATCGCTCAGCAGATTGTCATCCCAAATTCTAAAGTGGCTCAAAATAATTGTGGGATTAACCGGGTTGATAGTTGCGAAAGCCGAATCCAGGAAGTGGTTTATTTCCCCAATAC
>CAXHHS010000917.1:0-3160 GCA_964015645.1 uncultured bacterium | reverse complement strand
ACCAGATGATCAAAGAACTGGAAAAGCAAATGAAATCTGCCGCGCAGGCATTAGAGTTTGAGAAGGCGGCCCAGCTTCGCGACCAAATTGTGGAGCTGCGACAAATCATGGTGCTAAAAGATGCCGGAGCGGATGGCGACATCCCCGAATGGGAGCGAATGCGCCGCCTGGACGAGGCTGGTATCGGTTACGACGTTGATTAACATAACGTAGAGACGTTGCATTGCAACGTCTCTACGTTAAAATGATGCGAATAAAAATTTTATTTGATAATTATGCCCGACCTCATCAAAACCGAAGCCCTCGTTATCTACACCACTCGCTGGCAGGAGTCCAGCAAAATTGTCCACCTGTTTAGCGAGGAGCATGGATACATCAAAGCGATTGCGAAAGGCGCATTTCGCCCCAAGAGCCACTTTCGCGGCGTTTTGGAAACGCTGAACTTTATCGAAATAATTATCTCCCAAAAGTCAACCCGCAGCCTGCAAATTATTTCCCAGGCGGCAATGCTAAATTCTTTTCTGAAAATTCGTGAGGATTTGCAGAAAACATCCATCGCTTTCGCTATTTTGGAAATCATCAAAAAATTACTGTCCACCCACGAGCCGGTGAGTGACTTTTTCCGCTACACAACCGATTTGCTCTCGGCACTAAATGATACCGGTTCAAAATACACCAGAGCCTACCTCTGGCATTTTTTACTGGTACTGAGCCAAACGCTGGGGTTTGGTTGGGAATTCGATAAATGCCTGCGCTGTAAAAAAACACCGGCGGTTTTTCCGGTTGAATTGGAATATCAAAACGGCGGTGTTTTGTGCGGCAATTGCCATCAACCGCAGCCGCGGAGAATATCTTCGTTAACTGAAAAGCAGCTAACGATGTTAACTAAATTTTCTCAATTAGCTCCGGTTGATTTGGAGGAATTTAACGCCGCTGTTTTTCCGGATTTTATCGATATTCTTTTACAACATTTAACTTATCACACGGAACTCGCCCTCGATTTAAAATCTTTAAAATGGTATGTGTGATTTGCCGGGAATTTGTTTAAATTAATTGTTTTATATGTGGAAGCGACGATTGATGAGCTATCGCCGGTGGTCTTCGGCGCCGGCAAATCAATGTTTTTATTGATGTTCTCGCCTCAAAACAAGTTTTGAGGCATTATATCAAAGACTCAACAACTCGTTACATAGCTCCCGCTGTGTAACGCAAATGGGGAAGCGATGTTTACCCCTGCTCCGTAGGAGCCACTTCGTGGCGGGGCTTCCCGTTTACTTTAAAACGGAGATAAAATTGAACCAAACAACAAACAACACGATGGATAAACTTGTTTCCCTCTGCAAACGGAGAGGCTTTATTTTTCAAAGCAGCGAGATTTACGGCGGGATTAATAGCTGTTACGATTATGGCCCGATGGGCGTCGAATTGAAAAAAAATATCAAAGACCTTTGGTGGAAGGCAATGGTCTACGAGCGCGACGATATTGAGGGCATCGACGCCAGTATTTTGATGCACCCGCGGGTGTGGGAAGCCTCCGGCCACGTGGAAGGATTTACCGATCCACTGATCGACTGCCGCGAATCGAAAATGCGTTATCGCGAAGATCAATTGGAAGTGTATGTGCCCAAATCCGGCGATGGCCTGATGTACGCCTTTCCGGAAAATAACCCCGCTTACATTGCCAAAAAGCTCAAAAAAGCCCATGCCAACGCAGCGGATTTTGACATCAAACTACTGCCGGAAATTGAGAAATCGCAATACGAAAACATTGTTGGCCCGGATGTCAAAAAGCCCGGCACGCTAACCGAACCACGCCTGTTTAACCTGATGTTCAAAACCTTTATGGGGCCGGTGGAAAGCGACGCCAATGTTGTGTTTATGCGGCCGGAAACTGCCCAGGGAATTTATGTGAACTTTCATAATGTGCGGGAAGCCTCGCGCCAAAAGCTGCCCTTTGGCATTGCCCAGATCGGCAAATCTTTCCGCAATGAAATAACCCCGGGGAATTATATTTTTCGCATGAGGGAATTCGAACAGATGGAAATGCAGTTCTTTGTGAAACCGGGGAGCGATGAGGAATGGTTTGAGTTTTGGAAAAGCGAACGATTAAAATGGTACGAACGATTGGGCGTTGGCAAGGAGAAGCTGAAATTTCATCAACACGGCGAAAACGAGCTGGCTCACTATGCCAAAGCCGCCTTTGATATTTACTTCGAATTTCCCTTTGGCTGGAACGAAATTGAGGGCATTCATAACCGCACCGATTTCGATTTAGGCCGCCACCAGGAATATTCCCGCAAGAATTTGCAGTATTTTGACCAGGAAGCCGGTCAAAAATACCTGCCTTACGTGGTCGAAACCGCTACCGGCGTTGACCGGTTGGTGCTGACGGCCTTAGCCAATGCTTACGAAGAGGAAACCGAACGCGTGGTAATGCGCTTCAAACCAACCGTCGCGCCGATGAAAGCGGCCATCTTTCCCCTGGTGAAAAAAGATGGAATGCCGGAAATCGCCCATAATATTGTCGATGGGTTGCGCAAACACTTCCGGGTATTTTACGATGAATCCGGTGCCGTTGGCCGCCGCTATCGCCGCCAGGATGAAATCGGCACACCCTACTGCTTCACCGTCGATTCCGAAACGCTGGAAAACGGCAGCGTCACCGTCCGCGAGCGCGATAGCATGGCGCAGGAACGGATTTCCCAGGATCGGATTATGGAGTATTTGTTGGAACGGGTTGTTTAAGTAGGGGCGAAGCATTCCTGGCAAATAATGTGATTTTACTTTTAAATCTGATTGGGAATGCTTCGCCCTTACAATGGTGTATATGCTGGAAAGAGTAATCCCCAAAATAGGAGCTTCTTTAAAATGAAAATAAAAGTCATTATCCATGAAGCGGAAGAAGGTGGTTTTTGGGCAGAAGTTCCCGCTATCCCCGGTTGTGTAACCCAGGGCGAAGATTTTGAAGAGCTGCTCAATAATATATATGAAGCTGTTGAGGCCTGCCTATCCGTTGATATATCTGACTTTGATATTTCCGATTCAGATAAAGTGATGGATATTGCGATTTGAAAAGTGTTTCGGGAAAAAAATTTGCGCGTTTATTGGAGAAAAAGGGCTGGGAAGTTAAACGAATAAAAGGAAGTCATCACATTTATAT
>CAXHHS010000916.1:0-3174 GCA_964015645.1 uncultured bacterium | reverse complement strand
CTACACCAAGAAGCTCGTCGGCAGCGTCAGATGTGTATAAGAGACAGGGGTTTCACTATTGGCTGAAGCGCTCCCGCTGATTTTGTTTGCGTCTGTATTTGTACTGCTATTGTTGGGTTACCCCGTTGCCTTTACCCTCGGCGGTGTTTCGATTATTTTCGGGATATTTACCCTGGGATTTACGGAATTTTTGGCACTGCCCTCACGTATTTGGGGAATTATGACCAATTATGTGTTGATTGCCGTTCCGCTATTTATCTACATGGGCGTCATGCTGGAAAAATCCGGCCTGGCGGAAAATCTCCTGGAAACAATGGCCCTATTATTCGGAAAGTTGCGTGGTGGTTTGGCGATTTCGGTGGTCATTGTCGGTGCAATGCTGGCAGCCTCGACCGGTATTGTTGGCGCAACAGTAGTTACAATGGGTTTGTTGAGCCTCCCCACAATGCTAAAACGCGGCTACAGTCCGCCACTGGCGACCGGTACGATTTCCGCCTCCGGAACATTGGGGCAAATTATTCCGCCGAGCATTGTGCTCGTGCTGTTGGGCAGTATTATGAATGTCTCTGTTGGCGATTTGTTTATGGGTGCGGTTATTCCCGGTTTTGTGCTGGTATTTTTGTATCTCGGTTGGATTGTGGTTGCCAGCATCATCAAACCGGATGCTGCACCGGCCATGCCGGCGGAAGAATTAGCAAAATTCCATGGGGCGGAAATGGTGAAAAAAATTATCCAGGCATTCCTATTACCATTTTTTTTAATTGCAGCGGTGCTGGGTTCCATCTTTGCCGGAATTGCTTCTCCCACGGAAGCTGCGGCGGTTGGGGCATTTGGCGCGACCATTTTAACGATTCTGCAAAAAAAACTATCGCTGCCTACGTTAAAAGCGGTGATGGTGGAAACAACCCATCTCACCTCGATGGTTTTCATCATCCTGGTTGGGGCAACGGCGTTTAGTTTAATTTTTCGCGGGTTGGAAGGCGACACCTACCTGACCAATCTCATTATCGATGCCCAACTCGGCCCCCACGCCTTTTTAGCGTTGGTGATGATCGTTATTTTTATCGCCGGTTTTTTTATCGATTTTATTGAAATTACCTTTATCATCGTACCAGTGGTAGTCCCAATTTTCGTTCACCTCGATATCAACTTATTGTGGCTCGGCATTCTCATCGCTATGAATTTGCAAACCTCCTTTCTCACTCCCCCGTTCGGCTTTGCGCTTTTTTATTTAAAAGGTGTTGCCCCGCCAGAAATTACCACAGCGCATCTTTATAAGGGTATTATCCCGTTTATTGTCATACAGCTAATTGGTTTGTCGCTGGTAATTTTTTTCCCGGAAATGGCGACCTGGCTGCCGGAAGTTATCATTGGGAATTAAATTGGTAAGAAAAATCTCAAGAATAGTCCCAGTTTTCACTGATTTCCGTTAGCGGTAATGTTGTGATATTGGTCGCTAATTTGTACTTTTGTTTGCCGGGATAAACAATCCATAAATGTGCCAGCTCTAAATCCGACATACAAGATTGCATGGATTTGGTCAATTTCGGCGCATCCTGGTACTTAAATTCAATTCCCCAATTTTTTCCCTGATTCTGCCAAAAGAGATCTAATTCCGCTCCCGAATGGGTTTTCCAAAAATAAAATTCCTGGTCTCGCTTACCGATTGATTTGCAGGTTAACTCCAATGCAAATCCTTCCCAGGATGAACCAAGTTTCGGATGGGTTATCAACTGCTCATAAGCCTGAATTGATAGCAACGTATGGAAAATACCAGAATCTCTTAGATACAATTTTGGCCGTTTTACAAGGCGTTTTCCAATATTCCGAAACCAGGGTTGAAGCAGCCTTACCATAAAGGTTCCTTCAAGAATATCGGTATATTTACGGACAGTCATATCGGAAATACCGAATGACTTTGCAAATTCAGCATAATTAATGATTTGCCCATGGAAATGGCTTAGCATTGTCCAAAAACGCCTCATTGTTTGTGCGGGAATAGAAATGCCAAGTTGGGGAATGTCTCTTTCTAAAAACGTAGAAATATAATTTTCTCTCCAAAGGGCGCTGGCATCCTCATCCGGTGCCAAAAATGAACGGGGATAGCCGCCGTTACTCCATAACGACTTCCAATGTTCTTTTCCGGCATCTGATAAAGACAATCCGCCAAGGTGATAATATGCAATCCGCCCTGCCAGGGACTCGCTGCTTTGTTTTATCAAAACATTGGATGCGCTGCCCAGGATCAAATACTTTTGCTGAGGGTTTTCATCTACCAGGTATCGCAGGAGGGGAAATAAATCCGGCTTTCTTTGGATCTCATCAATTACAATTAATCCTTTCAAATCCTCCAACGCCAATTGTGGATGGTCTAGTCTTGCCAGATCGCGGGGGTTTTCCAAATCCAGGTAATGGCTGGCCTGGAATTGTTTTGCGAGTGTCGTTTTACCAATTTGCCTGGCACCTAAAATAGAAGTTACCGGGTAAAGGTTGAGTAACTTCTTTATTCCGGTTAAATCCTTTGCCCTATTTAGCATTATCCAGCCTTTTTAAGGCAATTTAATCACCATCCTTGAAAAATCAAACTTTTGATATGATTTTTCAAGGATAATAAGATGGAGAGCGTGTATCAAGATTTTTGAAGTCGGTAAACGTCAATATCTTACTTTAATAGCAACATCTTCCGAACCTCATGAAAATCATTAGATTGTAGCTGATAGAAGTACATTCCGCTGGATACTTTTACACCAAAATCATTCGTTGCATCCCACAGGAATTGATGATAACCGGCTTCGAAGCCGCCGCTGGCGAGTGTGCGCACCAATTTTCCGCGAATGTTGATTATCCTCAATGTTACTTGCGAGGCTTCCGGCAAAGCGAATTTAATGGTCGTCGTGGGGTTAAACGGGTTGGGAAAGTTTTGCACCAACTCAAAATCCATTGGAAGTGGCGCTTCCGTTAAATCGTAACTATCACCTGCAACGCCACTTTGTTTCGTCAATGCGCCTGCTTGCGGCTTAAGTTCCACCGCAACCACTGCCCAATCAACATTACTGCTGAATGTGCCGTTGAAATTCACTGTAGAAGCAGTGGCAACACTGGAATCCACCACTGACACGCTGGCTTCGCTGCCTCCGCTGCCCTGGTGGAACTCCTCCCGTTCGACGAAATTAC
>CAXHHS010000915.1:0-3189 GCA_964015645.1 uncultured bacterium | reverse complement strand
GGAAATTGCTACATTGGTCAGTGAAAATTTGGCAGCCGGCGAATATCAAATCGAATGGAATGCCGGTGATGCGCCCGGCGGCGTGTACTTTTACCGCCTGTCTGCCGGAAAATTTTCCGAAACCAAAAAGCTTGTTCTATTGCGATAATCTCTTGTCATGCTCGTTATAAATTAGCCACCCACGAAGTGGTTCCTTCGGAAAAAGCCTCTAAGCCATTAAGTATCACAAAGAGATACAAAATTCTTTAGTGAAACTTGGTGGTTTTGTGTCTTGGTGGCATATTTTTCGATGTTTCAAGGACGCTATAAATTTTTGAGAAAAAGATATAATGCCCCGAAAAAGAGCGCCGCTCCCTTTTGACACGGAATATTTCAAAAAACAATCGCAAAAAGGTGAACGAAAACCCATTGATGAAACGTTTAACAGCATTTACCAAACCAATCATTGGGGTGGAGCAGATTCGGTTTCCGGAAATGGCTCCGGCCAATCACAAACCGATGAGATCAGAAAACAATTGCCGCTATTGATGGATGAATTTGGCCTCACCTCCATCCTGGATTTACCCTGCGGTGATTTCAATTGGATGCGTCAGGTCAATTTTGGCAATATCCGGTACACCGGTGCGGATATTGTTGTAGACATTATCCACAAAAACCAAAAAACCTTTGCGGATAAAAACCGGCAGTTTATTGCCCTCGATCTCACTCGTGACAACCTTCCACCTGCCGATATAATTTTCAGTCGCGATTGCCTGGTGCATCTTTCATTTGAAGATATTTTTCGCGCCTTAAAAAACCTCAAGCGCAGCACCATCCCCTATTTGCTCACCACAACATTCCCGGATTGCGAAGAAAACATCGATATTGTTTCCGGTGATTGGCGGATTCTCAATTTGGAAAAACCGCCGTTTCATTTTCCCAAACCGCTTCGTCTCATCAACGAACGCTGCACCGAAGGCGACGGCACTTATGCCGATAAAAGCCTGGGGTTGTGGGAAATACAATCTCTTTTATAATCGAAATTTAGTAACAAACTCTCCCAACAAGTTTCGTTTAAAATACCTCAAAAATTCCCCGCCTTCGACAAGGAGGGGACAGGTTTGCGAAGCGTTCAGCCACGAAGTGGCTCCTACGGAGCAAGCAAATCAGGGGTGGTTGGATGAGGTCTGAACTTTCAACCACCCCTGCATCGTTCGCTAGAGGCGTCACGATGCTGTCCCCTCCTTATCTAAGGCGGGGAATTTTGAAAGCGGAGATCACCTTACAACAGGGTTTACATATCCATCACTTTATCTAATCCCCGTTTTAATCCGACAAAAGAACTGACTTGGCGCACAGCAAGCAGCGTTCCGGCAACGTAGGGATCGGGGCTGCTGCCGGCGTCGTGGCGGATGGTGAGGCGTTCATCCGGCAGCCCGAAGATCGCTTCCGCAGAAATAACGTATCCCGGCAGCCGCAGGGAATGCACCTGCGATCCGCTAACTGTTGCGCCACGGCTTTCTTTTGGGCCAACGGTTTCCGCAACCGGGTGCGCGAATTCCGGCGCAGCGACTTGCGATAAGCGGTTAGCCAACTCGCGAACGGTGCCGCTGGGGGCGTCTTTTTTTCCGGCGCTGGCATAGTCGATGAGTTCCCAATGCGGAACATATTGAGCTGCGATTTCGGCAAAGCGCATTAGCAGCACGGCAGTAATGGCAAAATTACCGGCAGCTAACACGCCAACGTTATGTTTCTTTGCTGCTTCACCAATTTCCCGATAATCCTCATCCGTTAACCCGGACGTTCCGATGACGACATGAACGCCTTGTGAAATCGCCGTTAGCGCGTGAAGTTTTACCGCCTCCGGTTTGGTGTAATCGACTAAAACATCGGCAGCGGTTTGCAACGCCGCTTCAATCGAGCCGCTAATGGTTAAATCGATTTCCGGCGTATTTAGTACCGTGCCTAAATTTTCCCCTTGTTTGCTACGGGATATTGCCGCGGTTAATTCAAGATCATCACTTTCAGCGATCGCAAGCGCTAACGCACTCCCAACCCAACCGGTTGCCCCGGCAATACAGACGTTTGTTTTCATTGCTCAACTCTCCTCAAAATAAGCCGACACCGCCCCGGAATGCTGCACAACTTTTGCCGCCCATTTGCTGGCAAATGCGCCCCACGCTTTTAGCTGATTTTCCGTTAAATCTGCTAACGACTGTTTCTCCGGGGCGCTTACCAATTTTGCTAAAAACGCTGCGGTAAAGGCATCGCCGGCACCGGTGGTATCGATAACGTTGGCTACGGTTTCGGAAGGAATAAATATCTCCTGCTGTTTGGTAATAAATCGCGCGCCGTTTTCGCCTTCGGTTAAGATCAGCAGCGAAATGCCTTTTTTCAACAAATCCTGCGGGGATTGATCGGAAAAAAATTGTACCCAATCCTCCATACTCAGTTTGAGAATATCTACGAAAGATAACACCCATTGAAAACGGTCCAACACCACCGCCGGGTTTTTCATTAAATTGATACGGATATTAGGATCGAAGGAAACCAGGCATTGGTTTTCTCTTGCTTTGCGGAGCAATGCCATCGTGGTGTTATAAGTTCTGCTGCCAAAGAGGGCAACGCCGCCAAAGTGGAACACCCGGGCAGTTTTCAGGCGGCTCAAATCCAAATCTTGCAAGCCGATATGCCGTTCGGCGCTATCGATATTGTGGAATTCAAAATAACGATCTCCGGCATTATCCAAACCGACGAGCGCCAGTTTTGTGGAATGGCGATCATCCTGGGAAACGCCTTCTACCGATAATCCGAATGCCTTTAACTTTTCAATTAGATATTGGCCTAACGAGTCTTTCCCGACTTTACTCCACAACAGCGCAGGAACCTGGTGGTGATGCAATCCAATTGCCACATTTGCCGGTGCGCCACCGACGTTCTTTTCAAAGCTACCAACTTGCCACAACGGTTTTTCCGGCTCCAGGCTGGTAAAATCAATAATTAATTCTCCGAAACAAATTATTTTAAACTTCATTTTGACTCAGGCCGTTTGTTTTTAAAACATCCACAAATTTTGCGTAAAAAGATACGCAAAATTTGTGGATTATCTCAGGCAAAACAATAAAAACCTGCATGAAGCGATCCTTTTAAGTTGCTTAACCCTGTCTCTTATACACATCTGACGCTGCCGACGAGCGTCTTGGTGTAGAT
>CAXHHS010000914.1:0-3191 GCA_964015645.1 uncultured bacterium | reverse complement strand
TACACCAAGAAGCTCGTCGGCAGCGTCAGATGTGTATAAGAGACAGCTCTAACTGTTGCTCATAATTTTTTAAAGGGTTAAAGAGAAAATTACAGGCAAAATAAGTCGCTTTTTTATCGGAATATATTTCGAATTTCGGAACGACAAAACGGTAAGCGCCAAAGTTTTTCCAATGTTCATCGGACGCTCCCCGGATACTAAACCGAATACCGCCGTAATATCTTAAACCGGGGGCGGCGTTGCGCAAATATTTATTCAATCGTTTTAATGAATCATCCGGCGTCGAATCTCCCGCGACAACATCCGCTTCACCAATTCCGGCCATTTCGAATGTGTGGTTGCGGTCCCGCCAATAGGTTTTTACGGCATCCTTTTGCTGCATTAACCAGCGCAGCGGATTGAATTTTTCGACCCGAACCTCCAGGCGCATAAATTGTGTTTCGGTTATTGAGGGATCGATTTGTATATCAGCAAAAAAGAGTTTTATTTTCTTGTGAAGTTTTTGAGTTACAGCGTCTCTCGTAAGCGTGCTCTGCATCATCATCTCGCTTTTTGGGTTAAACTAGAGAATTAACATTCATCACAAACAATTCGCATGTTTTTTACTGTTGTTTTGCGCGCTGCTCGCGCCGTACTTTTCTACGATATTCATTAAATTTTGCATGCCAGTAATTATGTTCCCGGAGCGTTTTGGAAAACCTATGCCGCCCATCGCCAACTGCAACCATATAAAGATAGGGCGTATCTTTCGGATACAAAGCCGCATAAATTGAATTTTTTCCGGGATTGCTAATTGGCCCCGGCGGCAAGCCGGCATATTTATATGTATTGTATGGGGATTCAATTTCCAGGTCTCGATTTAACAGGCGGCGCGGAGGCCCCGGTATCGCAAATTGAATTGTCGGATCTGCTTGCAGCGGCATTCCCAACCGCAAACGATTGTGATAAATGGAAGAAATATATACGCGTTCGGAATCAACCAGGGCCTCCCCTTCGATAATAGATGCAAGGGTGATGATTTCCTTTTGAGACATTCCCATTTGGAGCAACCGTTGCTGGACTGTATCCGCTTCAAAAATCTTTAGAGTGCTCGATACCAGGTGCTTAATAATTTTATCTTCCGGTGTTCTCCATTCAAATTGGTAAGTTTCCGGCATTAAGTACCCTTCCAGGGAACTGGCATTGGGAATTAAAGTAGCGGCAAAAATACTGTCATAGGTTAGGGAAACAAATTCCGAAGAATCTATACCGATCTTCTGTTCCAAAATGCCTGCCATCTTATGCGATAAAATTCCTTCCGGCAAGGTGGCACTATAGCGGCTTACCGGGGCAACTTTCATGAAGTTCAACAATTGCCAGGTTGAAATACCTTTTGGGATTTCGAACCGCCCGGCACGGATGTTTTTTTCTTTACCGGTGATTTTTCCAAGCAGCAAGAAAAAATCTTTATGCGATAACAAATCGTTTTGGGTTAGCGAATCCGCAATTTGTTTAAAATTAGCGCCGTTTGGTATTTCCATTGTGATGTGTTCATACGTTGAAATATCTTTAGGCAGTGGTTGGAACAGGTAAAAATATGCGATGATTACCGGCACAACCAACAAAACCAATACACGACCCAATATGCTATTTTTTATGAAGTTCAAAAGAAAATTCCACAGTAAAAACAAGCCAAATCCTACCCGGGACAAATAAAATTTTATGTTGGAGATATAGCTCAATACTATCCCAAATCCTGTTGTATACATCAGCGCATAAAATACTGTCTAATTTGCATATATACAAACTTCGTTAAAAAATTATTTCACAAAAGGAAGCAGGATGGTTTGTAGAGTTTGGGGTATATTACAGAGGTCGCATAAAATTGAATGAAGTAATTATTGGGTATGTCGAAAAACGGATAGCATCAAATACAAGTCACATTAAGCAGATTCTGCTATAGGGTTTTGCTAATCTTCAACATCTTTTCCAGTTTTTCCCTGGCTTTACCGGTATCGATTGCTTCTGTTGCCCGGGCAACACCGTCTTCCAGGGATTTTGCGACACCAGCGATTTTCAAGGCAGCGGCGGCATTCAGGATAGTAACATCGCGAGACGCGCCTTTTTTCCCATCTAAAATACCGAGAATAATTTTCTTGTTGGTTTCGGCATCGCCGCCTTGCAAATCTTCCACCGGCCAGGTTTTTAAGCCAACATCTTCCGGCTGAATTTCATATTCATCAATTTCACCATCTTTCATCTCAACAACATGAGTTTTTCCGGAAATATTTAGCTCATCAAGACCATTATCACCGCTTACCACCATAACCTGGAAAATATCGAATTCGCGCATGACTTCCGCGATCAACCGGCAAAGTTGATGGTCGTAAACGCCGATTAAATGGCGCTTGGTTAAAGCCGGCTTGGTTAGTGGGTCCAGAAGATTACTCATAGTTCGCGCGCCAATGGTTTGGCGAACGCCGTAGATGTTTTGATAGGTTGGTTTGTAGCGTGGGGCAAAAATAAACGCCAGGCCGGTTTGCCCGATAATCCGGTAAAACTGGTCGGGAAATAATTCGGTTTTAATTCCCATTGCATTTAAAACATCTGCACTGCCGCATTTGCTGGAAACAGAACGGTATCCATGTTTTACCACGATCGCGCCGGCGCCGGAAGCAACAAATGCTGCGGCTGTCGAAATGTTGAATGTGCCGAGGTTATCCCCGCCGGTGCCGCTGGTATCAATCGCATTATCATACGATATAGATAGCGGCGTAATTCGCTCGCGATAAGCATCGACAGAACCGGCGATTTCATCCACAGTGCTTCCTTTGAGTTGCATTGCAACTAAAAAAGCGGAAATTTGCGCTTCAGTCGCTTTATTAGAGAGAATTTCATCCATTACCGAATATGCCTCTTCGCGGCTCAGGCTTTGCCCTTCCATAAATTTTGCAATGGCTTCCTTGATCATGTTTTACCCTTAATATTTAGTCTTCGTTTTGTTACCTTTAGGTATAAATACCCAGGAAAATATAGAACACAACGGTTCCGGTAAAAAGCCCAATTAGTGTTCGATTCATGTTTAATCTTTGCACACAGAACGCACCATTTATCACCCCGGCAATCCATCCGAATAATATTCCCATTAAAATTCCCTGGACATAAATATTCGCAAAATCAAAACCGGCCCTGGCCCATTGAAATAAATAAAC
>CAXHHS010000913.1:0-3197 GCA_964015645.1 uncultured bacterium | reverse complement strand
CTTTATATCCCTGTTCGGCGAGGTCGTGGGCGCAGGTCAACCCGGCGGGGCCGGAGCCGATAATGGCAACTTTTTCCGGGCGCTTTTTCTCAATTTTCGGCGGTTCGAATTTTCCGTTGTGTTTCATTTCCCAATCGAGGGCAAAGCGTTTGAGGTGTTGGATGGCAACCGGTTTATCCACATACCCGCGGTTGCACTCCGTTTCGCAGGGATGATAACACACTCGTCCGCAGACAATTGGCAGCGGGTTCCGTTTGTGAATTAGCTGCGCCGCTTCGTGGAATTTTCCTTCCCGGATTAGCGCCACGTAACCGGCGGCTTCCTGGCGAATGGGGCAGGCTTCGATGCAGGGCGGCCGTTCCTGGCGATCAATAACGTAAGTGTTGGGCACCGCTTGCGGAAAGGCCTTGTGGATGGCGGTGCGATCCTGTTTAAACTCATCGAACCAATTGGGCACTTTCACCGGGCAAACGTTCAAACATTCGCCGCAGGAGGTGCAGCGGTCGTTTACAAAGCGGGCTTTTTTGCGAATTTTAACTTTGAAATTACCGATATAGCCGCTAACGTCTTCCACTTCCGAAAGGGTCATTGTTTCGATATTTTTACGGTGGCTGACGGAAACCATTTTCGGTGTCAGGATACAGGCGGAACAGTCGAGAGTTGGAAAGGTTTTATCGAATTTAGCCATCTGTCCCCCGATGGTCGATTCTTTTTCCACCAGGTAGACGTTGTTACCGGATTCGGCAATTTCTAAAGCTGCCTGAATACCGGCAATGCCCCCGCCGATAACCAGGGTATCGGGATGAATATTGGCCTTCATCGTCTCCAACGGTTCGTGATGAACAACGCGGTGCACCGCGGCGTTTACCAGCGCTGTGGCTTTTTCGGTGGCTTTATCCTTATCATTATGTACCCAGGCGCAATGCTCGCGAATATTGGCCATCTGGAAAAGGTAACGGTTTAAACCGGCTCGTTCGCAGGCGTTGCGAAAGGTGAGTTCGTGCATCTGCGGGGAACAGGCGGCTACTACCACCCGCGTTAATCCCTTTTTCTTGATATCTTCCTCCACCATTTTCTGGCCGGGATCGGAACACATAAATTTGTAAGCGGTGGATACTTGCACGTTCGGGTGGGATTTTAGCGCCTCGGCCACGTCTTCTACCCGAACGTTTTGCGAAATATTTACCCCGCAATGGCAGATGTATACACCGACTTTGTCTTTGTTGTTCGTTTCCATTTTACACTCCGTCTTTTACCGTGTCCGAGTGTTCAAATGTTCAAGTTGAAAAAACTCGAACACTTGAATACATAAACACTTTAGGCTATTACCGGCTCTTCCGAAACCGCTTTATAGTTTACGGAAACCGGCGATTTAGCAATTTCTTCTAGCTTTTGGCATCGATAAAAATTCTTATCAATCCCCAGCATTTTTTCATCAATCCCTAATGCAATGCCGAGCACCTGCGTGAAATAGAGCACCGGAATTTCATAATCCGTTCCGAACGTGCGGTTGATTTTCTGCTGGTAGGCTTCCAAATTCATCTGGCACAGCGGGCAAGTAGTAACAATACAATCGGCCTCATTGTCGATAGCGCTTTCTAGGATTTCTTTGGAGAGTTTTAAGGCAACTTCCTCGTAAGTGGTCATCAGCATACCGCCGCAGCAACGCACTTTGAGGGGGAAATAAATATTTTCCGCGCCCAGGGTTTCGAAGAGTTCATCCATCGTTGTGGGATTTTCGCGGTCGTCAAATCCTTTTTCCGGCCTCACGATTTGGCAGCCATAGTAATTGGCGATTTTTAAACCGGTTAAGGGTTTTTCGACGTAGTGGGCAATAATCTCTAACCCCATGTCGTTGATCAGAACATCCAGGGGGTGTCTTACCCGCACACCATTGGTATATTGCAAATCCGCTTCTGCCAGGCAGGAATTTACTTTTTCGCGCAGACCGCTGTTACTTTTCAAAAATCGATTTGCCTTGCTCAACACCGTAAAGCAAGCGCTGCAGGGCGCGACAATGTCGTGGTGCAACTTTTCGGCAATTGCCAGGTTGCGGGAGGCAATCGCCAGGGAGGTGATTTCTTTGATAGACATGTAAATTGTTGCCCCGCAGCAATTCCAATCCGGCAGCTCGATAAACTCGCAACCCAATTTTTCCGCTACAGCGCGGCAAGATTGATCGTAGCCTTTATGCGCGGAATGGAGGCTGCAGCCGGGATAGTAGGTATATTGCATTTTCAAACCTCCTCTTTTTAAAGGATGAAGGATAAAGAGCGAAGGATAAAACTTCTTCCTTCACCCTTTATCCTTCATCCTTTTATTAACCAATAGCTTTGTAGCCCACGGCCTTTTCCATATAAGGCTTGACTTCGTATTCAATGGGCATGTCCAGTTTTTGCGCTGTTTTTATTATTTTTCGCAAACCTCTGATATCATTGACTTTAGAAGCTTTGTATTCGATCCTTTTCCGGCGCGCCATTTTGAGTCCCAGGGGGATAAACGAAAACGCTTTCCAAAAACCGGTTGTGAGGAAATAGTACACTAACAGTCGTGGTTCGTTCAGGCGGCCAAAGCGATTCATATTTTTAATAAAGGCGCTAGAAAGCGAGTGCACCGGAAATTTTTTTGGATAGATCTTTCGCTCCATCGCGGTTCGCTTAAGGGCGTAGATGATGTCGGTAATTTTGATCGACGCCGGGCAGCGGGTCTGGCAGGCGTAACAGGAAGCGCAGGTCCAAATAGCGTTGCTTTTAAAAATCGTTTCCAAATCTCCGGCGCGAAATAGGGCGATTAACTCCCGCGGCGGAATATCCATGACATGCGAAACCGGGCAGGAACCGGTGCAAGTGCCGCATTGAATGCAAGCCTTCAATTTTTCGCCGCCGGGAATCACCCCCACGTGTTCCAAAAATGTTAGCCGTAATTCGGATTCTTTTTTGCTTAATTTCCCCGGGATTTTGATGTCTTCGATTTTCATGTTTACCAACCTCTTTCCTTCATTGAATTTTTTAAATTACAGCACTCTTTAACGTAAAACGTAGAGAGTAGAGCGAAGAGCGATCTTTATCGCTTAACGCTCCACGCTATTCGCTTTACGTTTCTCTTCGTTTAATTTTTTTCTTCTTAAGCGTCGTCTCAGCTTCCCAATCTTTGGCTACCTGGTAGTAAGCCGGATATTTTTCGATGACTTCCAACTC
>CAXHHS010000912.1:0-3198 GCA_964015645.1 uncultured bacterium | reverse complement strand
ACTATTGATATTTATGAAAAAATTAATGCGAAAAAAGTCAGCTCTTCAGAGCTGGTATTTCGAAACGCAGAACCATAACTCAAAGCAGCGATTGCGAAATTTGATAATCGCTGCTTTGGATAAGATTAAATATAGTCGTTTTGACTAAGCGGCATAAAGTGATGCCAAAGAGTTTTTTGCGCCCAAATACCAGCTCATAAAATCCAGGTAAGAAATTGAAAAATCTTGGGAATGTCCATTCATTAGCATTCCCGGAAGTTCGTTGCGGAATTCATCAAAACCGTGTTTGATGATACCGGAATTTAACATCGCCAATTGCAGATTTGCCGTTGTATAAAGTTCTTGATCCAAAACCGCTTTATAGCGTGCCTGTTGCTCTTCGCTGCGATTTTGTGAGGCATTTAACTCATTATACAGCATCTCCCAGGTTGATTTTTCAAACAATTCATTCGCAATTCTGGCCTCATCTTCCGAGCCAAAGCGTTCTTTTTCGAAACTTCCATTTTTGCGGAGCAGCCGTTTTAGCAATTCAACTTTGCAGCGCAGCAGGGTGGGAAAATCGGATTTTGGGCCGTCGATCCGGCGATTAATTTGGTCTTCAGGAAGGTCGAAGAAAACACCGCCGCTGGTGAATTGAATTTTGCCTTCGTCCAAATCGTAAAGGCGAGCATCGGCGGTTACACAACCTTTAAAATCGTAAGAACCGTAAAGATGGAGTGTCAAATAAGGCTCATTTCCGGCATTTCCCATTTGGTGAATTAAGTCGTGCCCAACCGCTAAAACTTCTCGCGGCTGACAAACACTACGAAGTCGTGTAATTAAAATATTATTATCGAGTTTGAAAAACGCATGTTCCGCGGGGCCAAAGAGCTGTACTGCACCCCATTGCGTATAACCGTGATCGTGAATGGCGGACATATCGCCATCGACCCACGACATTACCATTAATTCAAAATATTTACCATCGTAAACCAACTTTCTGCCGTAGGAGTCTGCAATCGGATGGTTAAAATCCGCCCAGGGCATTAAATCATGGCTTTCAATATTAGCGTCTTCCAAAAGCCGTTTGGCAATACCAGGTGTGAGTTTTTCTGAGTTTTCAATTGAACGAATCAATGTTTGTAAACTTTCCGGTAAGTTACTCTTTTCCATAGGCTTAATCTCCTTATTTTATTGATATTTATCCAAAATTTTTGGCGGAACATCTCTTAACACAAGTTGCATAATAACGATATCCTGCCAGCGGTTATTTTTATAGCCAATCTCATTTTGAGTGCCAACAATTTCATAGCCTAATCTTTTGTTGTACTCAATGCTTTTGATGTTGTCAGCAAAAATTTTAGCCACTAAATGGTGGTAGCCAAATTCTTTACAGCGATCAATGAGGGCAATTTTGATTTTCGTTCCGTAGCCATGGCCAACTTGATTGCGGCTTAAATAGACGGCGGTTTCGCAACAAAATCGATAACCGCTACGGTCGCTATATCGTTTAATGATTCCCCATCCAATGACGCTTTTTGAGGCTTCCAAAATAAGAATTATTTCACGTTTTGTAAAATTGTTTATGAGATTTTCGAATTAGTTGACATTCTTCGGTTCGTCATCCATCGTGGCGTCGCCGGCTAAAATGGATTCATTATAGATTTCCGCAATCGCCGCCGCATCCGCTAAGGTGCAATCTCGAATGGTTGCTTTTGTTTCCATAAATTTCCCTTCGGAAAAGGATAAAGGATAAATTAGGTTTTAAAAAACAGCAGATATCCTTCCCACATAATTTTATCCTTTATCCTTCTTGATAATCTTGCCCGGTAAGTTTTGTGTAAGCTCTCCCTTTTCGACCATTAAAACGCCGTTTACCCAAACGTATTCCGTTCCGCTGCTAAATTGGCGGGGAGTTTCAAATGTGGCATTTTCTCGAACTTCGCCGGGATTTAGTAAAGTGAGGTCGGCAAAATGGTTTTCCCGAATGCGTCCGCGATTGGGAATCTTTACCCAATCGGCAGAAAATGAAGTGATTTTGCGAATTGCTTCTCCGAAAGGAATTCGCTCTTTCTGCAATGAATACCGCTCTAAAAAGCGGGTAAATGCCCCGTATGTGCGCGGGTGCGGATTCCCAATCGGGTTAGGCGCATTTACCGGGTAGCTCCAGGAATCGCTGCAAACAATGGAATGAGGCCAAAGGATTGCTGCATCCATATCGGTTTCTGAAATACAATGGTAGACGATCCAGGCATCTGGATCATGGAGCAGCAAATCCACAACCATATCTCCCGGCAGCCGATTGTGCTGCCGGGCAGCTTGCAGAATACTTTTGCCTTGCACACCGGGCATGCTCTCGGTAATCAACATCATCGCGTTATAATCGGTTTTGCGAGAAGAAAGCCAATTTACACAGCGCTGTCGCCAATCACCTGTTTTCAGTCTGGCTAACATTCCATTTACACCGTCGCTTAAAATCGCTTTCGGAATAAATGTGCGCAGTTTTGTGGAAACCGCGGGATAGGGATATACTTCAAAGTTAATTATTATGCCATCGGCGCGGGCTGTTTCGATAATGTCGATTACTTTCGGGATATTGCCCCAATTCGGTTTTTCCGCTGACTTTAGATGGCTGACGAGCACCGGAATATCAGCTTGTTTCCCAATTTCGATGGCTTCTTCGATAGAATCAACCAGCTCCTGGCGCTCATCCCGAATGTGGCTAACATAGATTCCACTATACTTCGCTGATATTTTTGCTAATTCGATAATCTCGCTGGTATTTGCGAAACTGCCCGGCGCATAAACCAGCCCGGTAGAGAGGCCGAGAGCGCCTTCTTGCATTGCCTGTTCCAGCATGTTGCACATTTGGCTAATTTCGATCGGGGTTACTTGCTGAGCGTCGCTGCATATTCCGGCACGAAGCGTACTATGGCCAATGTAAGTGCCAAAGTTAAACGGCAATCCATAATTCTCGACCAGGGAAAACCATTCTTCCAGGGTTCGCCAGTTAAACGTAAAGCCAATTTGCTGCGCTTGTTGTTCCATCTCCGGCAGCAATAAATCGCCAACCGGGGCAGTCGATGTGCCGCAATTCCCGATGATTTCCGTGGTGACGCCCTGGTATAGTTTGTTATCGCCAGCATTTGGCAGCATGTAACCCAATCCTGTGGAGGCGTGCGTGTCGATAAAGCCGGGGCATAAAAATAACCCTTTGGC
>CAXHHS010000911.1:0-3202 GCA_964015645.1 uncultured bacterium | reverse complement strand
ATATAATGATGTGTTAGATCCGGAATCCTTTAACATCAAGGAAGTTGCTGGCGATCCCCAATACAGCAAAGAAATTCCGTCGAGCGAAGACCCGGCGCAATTATCTCGCCGCCCGGAATACAACGTGGTATACCTGGTAAAAGAAAATGATCAAATTCAAAAAGTGATTTTACCGGTGTATGGAAAAGGCCTTTGGTCTACTTTGTATGGGTTCTTGGCATTGAACAGCGATTTGAAAACCGTTTCCGGCATCACCTTTTACGAGCACGCTGAAACACCGGGACTTGGCGGAGAAGTGGATAATCCACGCTGGCAAAGCATCTGGAAGGGCAAACAGGCTTTCGATGAAAGTGGTGAAATCAAAATTACCGTATTGAAAGGCCAAGTTGATCCCGCAAATTCCAATGCTAATTCACAAGTCGATGGCCTCTCCGGGGCGACAATTACGACACGCGGCGTTGATATCTTCGTCAAATATTGGCTTGGTGATAACGGTTTTGGCCCCTATTTAAATAAATTACGGGAAGGAGGTAATTCATGAGCGAATATAAAAAAGTATTGCTTGATCCTTTGTTCAACAATAACCCGATTGCGCTGCAAATCTTGGGTATCTGTTCTGCGCTGGCAGTTACTACTAAATTGGAAACATCGGTGGTAATGATTATGGCGGTGATATTTGTTGCAGCCTTTTCCAATGTATCCGTTAGCATTGTGCGTAACTATATGCCCAGCAGCATCCGTTTGATTGGTGAAATGACCATCATCGCTTCTATGGTGATCATTGCCGATCAGTTCATCCAGGCATTTGCCTACGATATCAGCAAGCAGCTTTCGGTATTCGTATCGCTGATAATTACCAATTGTATTATCCTGGGAAGAACAGAGGCGTTTGCATTAAAAAATCCTCCGTTCATCAGTTTTGTTGACGGCGTTGGCAATGCACTGGGGTATGGCGTGGTTTTATTGTTTGTCGCATTTTTTAGAGAGCTATTTGGCTCCGGGAAGCTGTTTGGTATAAGTATTTTAACGCCGATTACGGAAGGTGGCTGGTATGCGCCAAACGGCCTGATGTTGTTATCGCCAAGCGCGTTTATTTTAATCGGGCTTTTCATCTGGGCAATCCGTACCTGGAAGCCCGAACAAGTAGAGGAGGCGTAAAATGGTTGAACATTATGTTAACATATTTTTAACATCCGTTTTTATCGAAAACCTCGCTTTGGCCTTTTTCCTTGGAATGTGTACGTACCTGGCTGTTTCCAAAACCGTGAGTACTGCCGCAGGCTTGGGATTAGCGGTAATTGCCGTTCAAGGTATTACCGTACCGGTCAACAACCTCATTTATCAATTTCTGTTAAAAGAAGGTGCCTTAAGCTGGTTAGGATTATCCGATGTCGATCTCACATTTCTCGGTGCGGTAACGTATATCGGTGTTATTGCCTCTATCGTGCAGATTTTGGAAATGACGCTGGATCGTTTTGTCCCGGCGCTTTATAATGCGTTGGGAATTTTCTTACCGTTAATTACAGTAAATTGCGCCATTCTCGGCGGCTCATTGTTTATGGTGCAGCGTGATTATAATTTTAGCGAAAGTGTTACCTACGGCCTCGGTTCCGGCGTAGGCTGGGCATTGGCTATTATCGCCCTGGCCGGTATCCGCGAAAAGATGAAATACAGCAATGTCCCCGAAGGCCTTCGCGGCCTGGGCATCACCTTCATCGTCGTCGGTCTCATCGCGATGGCGTTTATGCTGTTTTCCGGCATTCAATTGTAAAATTGAAAAAGTTAAAGTATAAAAAGGTTGGTTAATAAATTTGATGATTCAGCAAGAGAATTTTCTCAGCGAACTCCGTGTTCTCTGCGGTGAAAAATGCAACGAGGAAAAAGAAGAGGAAGGTATATGAGTCCTGCAAGTTTGATTTTACTGAGTGTGGCGATGTTTACGTTAGTCATTTTGATGCTGGTGGTCGTTATCTTATTTGCCAAATCCAAACTGGTTGCCAGCGGTAATGTTAAGATTAAGATTAACGACGATGACAGTAAAACGCTGGAAGTTTCTACCGGGGATAAACTATTGAATATATTGGCAGATCAGAGTATTTTTCTCTCCTCTGCCTGCGGTGGCGGCGGTACCTGCGGCGAATGCAAGGTGGTTGTTAAAGATGGCGGCGGCGATGTGCTTGCGACCGAAAAATCAAAGTTAAACCGGCGGCAAATTCGTGAAAAATATCGCCTCTCCTGCCAGGTAACCGTAAAGAAAGTCCTCGACCTGGAAATTCCCCCGGAAATGTTCGACATCCGTAAATGGGAATGCACCGTGCGCTCCAATCATAATGTCGCAACCTTCATTAAGGAGCTGATTTTGGAATTGCCGCCGGGAGAAAATGTCGATTTTCGCGCCGGTGGTTATATCCAAATCGAAGCGCCGCCGCATGTTGCAAAATATACGGATTTTGATATCGAAGACGAGTATAAGGAAGATTGGGATAAATACAACGTATGGCAGTATGTCTCCGAGGTAAAAGAAGATGTTGTGCGAGCATATTCGATGGCAAATTACCCTGAAGAGAAAGGCATCATCATGCTGAACGTACGAGTCGCCTCTCCACCGCCGCGGATGCCGGATGTACCGCCGGGGCAGATGTCATCTTATATTTTTAATTTAAAGCCCGGCGATAAGGTTATCATCTCCGGCCCCTTTGGCGAATTTTTTGCCAAAGATACCGATGCCGAAATGATCTTCATCGGCGGCGGTGCCGGAATGGCGCCGATGCGCTCGCACCTTTTCGATCAACTTCGCAGGATTCACTCCAAACGTAAAATCAGTTTCTGGTATGGTGCGCGCAGCTATCGCGAAGCGTTTTATGTGGACCACTTTGACACGCTTCAAAAAGAAAATGACAACTTTGAATGGCACCTGGCGCTTTCCGAACCGTTACCGGAAGATAATTGGAAAGGAAAAGTCGGCTTTATCCACCAGGTGCTTTACGACAACTATCTGAAAGAACATCCGGCACCGGAAGATTGCGAATACTACATCTGCGGCCCGCCAATGATGAACGCCGCCGTTATCAAAATGTTAGACGACCTCGGCGTGGAACCGGAAAATATTCTGTTTGATGATTTTGGTGGGTAGGAGTCGAATAGCAAAAGAAATATTTGCTACCGCAGGGGTTGCGGAGAAACGCAGGGTTTACTTTATTAT
>CAXHHS010000910.1:0-3204 GCA_964015645.1 uncultured bacterium | reverse complement strand
CGTTTTAATAGTTCTCGCCAGGTATCTGCTTTCGGGTATCGGATTATTTGCATATTGCCTCGCAACCTTTGAAAGGTTCTAAACCTTTCAAAGGTTAATTGCCATCTCGTAAAATTTCAAACAATCATTTTTTCAATCGGCACCACCAAAATGCCCTGCGCACCGGCGGCTTTCAGGCTTTCGATGATTTCCCAAAACTCATCCTCCTGAATCACAGAATGAATGGAACTCCAACCGGACTGCGCCAAGGGCATCACCGTTGGGCTTTTCATTCCCGGTAGAATTCGGGAAATTTCTTCGATTGCAACATTGGGTGAGTTTAATAAAATGTATTTATAATTCCGCGCTTTTTTAACTGCCCGCATTCGGAAGAGGAGTTTTTTCAGAAGGGTCTTTTTTTCATCCGGTAAACCGGGGCTGGCAACCAAAACCGCTTCCGATTCCATCACGGTTTCCACCTCTTTTAACCCGTTGCTCAGCAATGTGCTGCCGGTGCTAACGATGTCGAAAATTGCCTCTGCTAACCCGATGCTGGGGGTTATTTCTACCGATCCGCTAATTTCGTGGATGGACGCCTGTATGTTTTTTTCGGAAAGGAAATTCTTTAAAATATTCGGGTAACTGGTAGCGATATTCAATCCGTTTAAATCGGAAACGGATTGATAGGTTTGCGATTTGGGAACGGCAATGGAGAGGCGGCATTTGGCGAATCCAAGTTTTTCGATCACCTGTACAGCTTTTGCCTTCTCAAGGTAGACGTTTTCGCCGATAATACCGGCATCGGCAATAGAATCTGCCACACATTCGGGAATATCATCATCGCGTAGAAAAAGAATCGTCATCGGGAAATTGGTCGCGCGAGTTTTTAACTTAGCAGTTTTCCCATTAGCGAAGGAAATACCGCATTCTTTCAACAATTGGCGAGTCTGCTCGCTTAATCGCCCGGATTTTTGGATGGCCAGTGTTAGCATAATTTTCTCTAATTTTAGAACTCTTCTAAATCTTTCGGTTGCTTTAAGTGCAAATCAAGAGTAAAGGTGTTTAATCAACCTCTTAATTCAATATTGCATTCAATAATATGAGCGTACTTTTCCTGGGTTTTCTCATTAATGAATCTGCGGTTACGAAAAAACCCGGCTCGCAGGGAACCGGGTTTGTTTTATTTCAAATCATTTTAATTGAGACAAATGCCCCTGTTCCCATTCAGCGGTGCAAATAATGATGAAAATGGCAATGGAAATTTGTCTTTAAAAAATTCACTTTATCCTCTTTCAAATTTCGCTTAATATAGGTTTTGCGAATTTAGATGTCAAACGCTTTTCGGATTAAAATGAAACGAATACTACTTGTTATTCCTTCGACAACCTACCGCACACATGATTTTATGAAAGCTGCGACTAAATTGGGTGTTGAACTGATAGTCGCATCCGACCACCGGCAAGCGATGGCGTCATTGGTTCCGGATACTACAATTGCATTAAATTTCCGCCGCCCGGTAACCATCGCTCCTAAGATGTTTGAATTTGTCGAAAAAAAAACATTTAGAGAACAGCCATCACTTTCCCCACCGTTTGATGCCGTTGTTGGTGTTGATGACACTTCCGCTTATATCGCCGCAATTATTGCGCAGGCATTAGCAATTTCCCACAATTCCCCTTTGGCAGTAAAAGCTGCACGGAATAAATATTTGATGCGCCAGCAAATGGCCGCAGCCGGGTTAAGCACCCCCGGCTTTCGAGTATTTTCAGCGAAAAAGAATCCGCAGCGACTTGCTAAACGCATGGATTATCCCTGCGTACTAAAGCCCATTTTTCTTTCCGCCAGCCGCGGGGTTGCACGTGCAGATTCCCCGGATACCTTTATTGCAGCATTTCAGGAAATCCAAAATCTGCTTAAAAACCCAGACGTTGCCGCAAAAGCGTACGATAACGAGGCGAATCAAATTTTGGTTGAAGATTATATTCCGGGCATCGAAGTCGCTGTGGAGGGAATTCTTATCAACAAAGAATTCAAATCGCTGGCAATTTTTGATAAGCCCGATCCATTGGAAGGACCTCATTTTGTAGAAACAATTTACGTTACGCCTTCGCAATTACCGGGATATGTTCAGCGAGAAGTTCTCCACGCTGCGCACCGGGCAGCGTTGGCGTTAGGATTAGAAAACGGCCCGGTTCATGCAGAAGCTCGCATCAATGAAAACGGAGCCTGGGTGGTAGAAATTGCTGCCCGCTCCATTGGCGGTTTGTGCTCGCGAATATTACGGTTTGATGACAGCATCTCCCTGGAGGAGTTGATCTTACAACAAGCAATTGGAGAAAACATCCTTTCTATTCAGCGCGAAAAATCTGCTGCCGGTGTGATGATGATTCCGATTTCCAAAGCGGGAACTCTACGAACAATAGATGGCCTCGAAAACGCAAAAACCGTTTCCGGCGTCGAAGACATAATAATCACAATTCCCAACGACCAAGAAGTGGAGCCCATGCCTCGTGGTGGCCGGTATTTGGGTTTTATTTTTGCCAAAGCATCTGACCCGGAAGAAGTTGAAGCAGCGATTCGCAACGCATTTAAAAAGCTTGAGATTATTATCGATTAGACGGTCTCCCTATTTTATTATGGCGAGATTTAAAAATCAAAACCTTTTATTTGCATCTGAATTTATTCCGTTTAAATTAGCCCCTAATTCAAATCACCAACAATAATTTACAGGAGGCCTATTATGGCAAAAGGCACAGTTAACAAAGCAATCTTAATTGGCAGATTAGGCTCCGATCCGGAAGTGCGTTATACTCCCGGCGGTGCCGCAGTTGCGAATTTTAATATCGCAACAGACCGCTCCTGGAAGGATAAAGATGGCAACTGGCAAAACGAAACTTCCTGGCACAAAATTGTGCTATGGAACCGCTCGGCTGAGGTAGCGAAAGAATACGCTAAAAAAGGGAATCGGGTATACGTGGAAGGCCGCATTCAAACCCGCAGTTGGGAAGACCAAAATGGCCAAAAGCATTACGTAACCGAAGTTGTGGGCCATGATTTTCAATTATTGGATGGCGGTCAGGGACAGCAAATGGGTGCCCCTGCACCACAAGCCCCACCGGCAGATTTACCCACCCCGGGTGATATCGATTCCGCACCGGATGATGTTCCTTTTTAATAGAAATAATATTTTCTGTCTCTTATACACATCTGACGCTGCCGACGAGC
>CAXHHS010000909.1:0-3204 GCA_964015645.1 uncultured bacterium | reverse complement strand
TTCTTGATATTATCGATGCCCAATCCAAAGAGCTTATCTGGCGCGGCTCTGCTACCGGTAAGGTGAATCGTTATAGCAGCCCGGAAGAGCGCGACGAAGCGGTAGCAAAAGCGGTCGCCAAAATTTTGAAGAAGTTTCCGCCATATTGATTTAGTAGGCGATAGGCAGTAAGCAATTAATGTTTTGAGATAGTTGCCTACTGCCTATTTTCATACTGCTTACTATTTTTCAAGCTTCAATATTATCTCAAACCCACTAGTATTTTCATTCCCCTGGAAAAGCTGAAGAAACAGCAAACGGGCAACCTGGTATTCCATTGTGATCGTTTCCGGGAGGATCTCGTCTTCATCTGTTTTACCAAAACCCCTCTCATAGCTGACGAAAATATCATTGGTGAGATACTTTCCAATAGCAAAAGTAGCGCTTTGCCAATTATCCTGACCTTTTACTTCCAGGTAATCCAGGTTAAGGTTTTTTCCTAATTTTTTGGTCAATTCACCGGAAAGATAACCTGCGGCAACATTTACCGCTAATGAACCGGTTCCGGGTGAGCCAGCCACATCGGATTTTTCTCCATAAGTCAATTGATCGAAACTGCGGCCAAAAAGGATGTAAGCAACCGCGTCGCCTTCCGTGATATCCGCTCCATCTAAGGTGAATTTAAGCGTCGGGGAAAATAAAGAATCACTAATCTGAACTTTTAGCAGGCGTTTACTACGATCAATATCGCGGAAAGAATATTCTGCGGTTAAATCCAGTAGCGGATTCATTTCCCGCCCTCCATTAAAGGTTAATTGACCCTCTTCTTTAATCTTAAAACGTCTTCCTAATACATCATAATTTCCTCTAACAACTTTAATGGTACCAAAAATTTCAAACTCCGGGCCGTTTTTAATTAGGTCGAGGTCGCCATCGATTTCTAATTTCATTTCCGGACTCTTAAGCCAGGTATTGCGAGGGATTTTGAGTTTCATTGCCCCTCTCAAGTTTTCATAAATTTCCGGCATTTCTTCTTCAGTTTTTCGGAATTGTTTCCGGTCAGCGATTTTACTCGAATCACCTTCTGCAAGAGCCGACTCTTGAGCCTCCACCAGCAGAGGCTTGATAATTTGAACTTCGCCCGTCTTCTTTTCATATTCTTCAATCAATGCAGGAAGAAAGAAACTGGAGCGGAGCACTTCAATTTTTCCTCCGAATTTCGGTTGCTCAAGATTGCCACTGAGATTTGCATCCGCCGTTACCTGAACTTCATAATCCTTATGCCGGGCGAGGAAAACTTTATTTGCATGTAAGTCGAATTGAGTGGTATTGATAACCCCGGAAGCCAGGCTGCTATCAAATTCCATATATCCGTTCACTTTGATTAACCCTTTGCCACGCTTTGCTGATAGTTGATCAATAGAAAACCGGTTATTATTTAAGGAAGCCGATAGTTGAAAATCCGTATAAGTCACGCCGTATTGGGGTATTGTAAATGCGCCATTGTTGATATTAAAAAACCCTTCGCCCAATGGCTGTGCCGGGGTATTCTCAATTTTTAAGTTGCAGACCATGGTGCCTTTAACATTATCCATGCTTTCAATTCCGCTAAACAGCAATCCCAGGGGAATTTTGCCGGTTTTTGCGCGTAACAGCATCGGTTCGTTATATAATACGATTTCGCTTTCCGGGTTAGTAAAATCCAAATGGATCGGAAAGTAGCCGCTAATTTCCAGGCTGTCGATTTTTGTGGTAAACAGATCAACATCCCAGGAAAACGTTTTATTGGAATAACCGAAGTCGCCCTCAAAACTCCGGTATTCAATTTCATCAATCCTGCCTTCCTTCAAAGCGAGATTACCGGTTATCACCGGCTGTTTGGCAGTTCCGGTAATCGTAGTATTTAAGTGGAACCGCCCGCCCAGCTGCACCGGGGATTCAATCACTTTGGAAACAACATCCAAATTTATGCCGGAAATATCGATTTGTAAATCTTCATCTCCTTCCAGGCTAAATATTCCATTAATACGAATATTGGATTGTCTCGCCGAATCTGTTGCGGCAGAGCTTAATTGAACGTTTCGGAAATGATACACATTATTATCCATAATAATTTGCATCTCACTACTGCCGCCTTGCAATCGAATGTCTTTATAGCTCAAATTAATCGATGGTATATTTATCGTAATGGCGCTATCCAGCAAAATGGTTGTTTGCAATTTGGCTTCGATGCGATCCTGGTTGGTCAATTGAAGCGAGGCATCGATTGCATTTTTTGTGAAATTAGACTGAAGCGTTACTTTTCCGGGAGCGATGCCGGGAATTTCAACTTGATTGGCGATGATACTTGTGCTGCCGTTTAGCGCTTCGTTTAGGATTTGTGTGCTGATTTCTCCGCTAACAGAATCTACTGCAACCACATTAAAAACAATATCTTTCAGCAACAATTTCACTGTCGTTTGCAGCGAATCAAATTCTCCGGTGATGTTACCGGAAATCCTCCCGGCTGCATGAACTGTATCGGCTTCTATCAAGTGATTTAGCGCCATCAAGTTACCAGGTCGAGCTGTAAAATTGATATCCCCGCCGGAAAATACCGGGTTAACGCTGCCGGACATATTCACTTGCGCATATTCGCTGCCAAGCCGCAGCGTATCGATAAAATATTCCTTCCCGGTAAAACGCATATTTGTGTAAAGGGAGTCGATGGTATAATCCAGGTAAGATGAATTCCTCATTACGATTTGCGTATTGCCGACCAGGGCCTTCGGGTCAAAACTCTTCCAGTGCCCGTCAAATAAAAGATTAATGCTCGTTTCTAAGCTGTCGATCCAGGTTAATTTTGCGATATTCAGATTTTCCAATTGACCTTCAATATCCAATCCTTCCGAATCGAAAATGTCCGCGACAGTCGCTTTTAAATTTATTTTACCAAATTCGCCGGAAGATTTCAGATCGAGATTGGCATTCCCGCGGCTGTAATTGGCCATTACCTGCATTCGCCTTACCGGGCGTTGTAATATGCTGCTATCGGAAAAATCAGCATCGACGACCGTTACAGCATCTGCTGCCGAAGTGCCGCTGCCGTTTATGGTGAAATTGCCGCTTAAAACATAATCCAATTGCGGATCGCCAATCCAATGAGAAATGCTGAGATTTTTTGTCGTTCCGGCTACAGTCTGTCTCTTATACACATCTGACGCTGCCGACGAGCTTCTTGGTGTA
>CAXHHS010000908.1:0-3205 GCA_964015645.1 uncultured bacterium | reverse complement strand
GACCGCGGTGTTACACCCAGGATGGCGGAGTGTCACACTGAGATGAGTCGAAGTGTTTGATGATTCGTTCAAAAACTTTTATAGCCATAATATTTTCAGTGCTTTGTGGAATTTCGTGACTTTGTGCCTTTGTGGCGAGAAATTGTTGGCTTTGGTTTATTTGCTGGCTTCATTCACTAAATCTGCCGCAAGTTTAAAATATCCTTTTTGAAACAGCGTGTCGATCAACGCATCGTTAAAAATTTTAACCCCGGCGGCATTCAAGTGATTGTCATCCTTAAAATGCCGGTAGGTTTCCAACTCCATATATTCATTGAAGTCAAAATACGCAATGTTGTGTTTCTCCGCAAGCGCATAAAATTGCTGCGAAACTTCGGGATAATTCGCAACATTCATCAGTAATTCTTTCGGTAACGGATGGATCACCAGTAACATAGTTGACCCGCGTTCCTGGAGAAAGTGAATGATTTTCTCCAAATATTCAACCTGAATCGAGGCAACCTTTACTTGCCCGAAGTTCTTAAATTTTATTTTCACAGGAGAATCTTTTCGTTCGCAATAACCGCCGTATATGTACGTTTCTTTTTTGAAGCGTTTTTGTTTGGTTTCGCTCAATGGCTGCGCAATCCGGTCAAGATACGTGCTGACCATTGCATTAAAAGCATTTGGGTTTCTTGCTGCCAGGGCCATTTCAACAATTTCGAAGGAGAACTCGGCGTTATTCAAAAGATCGTAATAGGATTCCAGGCCATCTTCGCTAAGCAGTGCGCCGAAATACACTTCGTAAATCACCAGTTTTGGGTTTAATTGATCACAATATTGTTTTAATAAGTAATAGGCGTTGATGGCCGTTTGCGAAGTCGATCCCATGTTAAAGGTTTTTAATCCCTTCGCCGCAAAAATTCGGGGATCGAAACCGCGATAGGCGTGAGAAGAGCCGCAAAATAAAATATCGACATCCCGAAATTCCTTGATATCGCGAAACCGCCGCAGCGACTGCCCCAAATGCGTTCCCGGTTTGCGATCATCCAGGGTGATTTTTCCCAGGATCGTTTCATCGCCAACGTTGATACGATCCAACGTCCAAATAGCGCCGGCGTAAATGATAAGCAGGCAGATTGTGAAGATTAAAATTTTTGTTTTCATCGGTTTAAAACTGAAAATAAATAAACTCCGAATAACTGTAAGACCCGAAAATTACGATTCCGATGATCATCGCATAATACAGCGACCACCGGAAGACCATGTTTTTTGCAAAAATCGTCGATACAACGGTTTGTTTCCGTTGAACGAAGTGAACGGTTTCTAAAATCAAGATTAATAGGATTGAAAAAGCAAACTGATCTAATCCCATGCCCATGGCATCGCCCCATTCGATAGATTGGCCGAGGTTAGAAAATAGGCTGCCAATGATGTAAAAAGCATCCGCAACGGAATTCGCGCGGAAAAATATCCAGGTAATACAAACAAAATGGAATGTGATAAAAATGCTAATGCCATCAAACAGCCATTTGGGCATTTTTTTAGCGATATTTTTGCGGCTTTTTTTTGTCAGTACCTCGCCGATTAATCCCAACCCGTGCAGCACGCCGAAAATGACGAACGTCCATCCCGCCCCGTGCCACAGCCCGCTCAGGAAAAAGGTGACGAATAACGCGGCAATAATCCCATTTTTTCTCCAATCGCGCCATTTGATAGCCAGCGGGGTATAGAGATAATCATTCAGCCAGGTAGAAAGCGAAATGTGCCAGCGACGCCAAAATTCGGTCACTGTTCCGCTGATGAAAGGCTGATCGAAATTCACCATCAAGCGGTATCCCATCACGCGGGCCGCCCCGATGGCAATATCAGAATAGGCCGAAAAATCGCAAAAAATTTGGAAGGCGAAAAAATAAGTTGCCAAAATCAACGGCAGCCCGGTGTAATCCGTGGCGTTATTGTAAACCTGGTCTACCAGCATTCCCAGCCGGTCGGCAATCACAATTTTTTTGAACAATCCCCAGAGTATCAATAACAAGCCTTCTTTTACACGCTGGAAATCGAAATCGTATTTCTCGTAAAACTGCGGCAGCAAGCGGGTGGAACGTTCAATTGGCCCGGCAACAAGCTGCGGAAAAAACGAAACATACAATGCAAAAATGCCCAAATGGTATTCCGGCTCTTTAACGCCGCGATAAACATCAATCGTGTAACTCAACGTTTGGAATGTGAAAAAGGAAATCCCCACCGGTAGCAAGACATTTAGCGCCGGAATGCCGTAGGGCAATTGAAAAAAATCAAATACCGCCTGAAACGAATCATTAAAGAAGTTGAAATATTTGAAAAAGAAAAGCTGGCTGAGGGTAGCGCTGACGCCGAATGTTAGCAGCCATTTTTTTCGGGAAGGCGATTCGGCTGCCGCTATTTTGATGCCGCAGTAGTAATTAACAATCGTTGCAAATGCAATCAGTGCGATATATTGCGGGTTCCAGCTCATATAAAAATAGTAGCTGCCCGCTAACAGCAGCATCCAGCGAAATCGATGCGGCGTTAAAAAATACAAAGCAGTGATCGCCGGGAAAAATAGGAGGAATTCGAGAGAATTAAACGACATCGGTACCCGAGTTGATAATTAAATTGGTGCCATTAATTTGCTGTGTTGCGCCAACCAGGTACGCAACGGTTTCTGCCACCTCGCTGGTGGACAGCGCTTTTTTGAGCGGGTGATTTTGCTCGTAGGTTTCCACCAGGCGCTCATCCATATCGCTGGTGAGATTTGTAAGCATCAATGATGGGGAGATGCAATTTGAGGTAATATTAAACGCAGCGTTTTCCGTTGCCCAGGATTTGCTCATGGAAAGCAAATAGGCTTTATTGGCAGCATATTCCGACCAGCCAACCGGCGGTTTGTTGATGATCGCCGAGCTGAGAATGGTAATAATTTTGCCGAATTTTTTCTTGCGAAACTGTTTAATCGCTTGTTGGGTGATTTGAATTACCGGCAGCACATTTTCGCGGAAGCCATCGTTAAAAACATCCAGCGACATTTTGTGGAAATGCTTTTTCGTAAACCCGGAAAGCGCGTTATTGATGAGTACATCCAAATCCAATTCCGGTAGCGTTTCCAGTAAATCTTCGATGCTATCGGCATCTTTAAAACTGCAATGAAATGCTTCTGTCTCTTATACACATCTCCTAGCCCACGAGACTCCATTGCATCTCGTAT
>CAXHHS010000907.1:0-3229 GCA_964015645.1 uncultured bacterium | reverse complement strand
GTAAAATATATTCGCGGTGAAATCGAAAAACCGAAATTCTTTCATATTGCATCAGGCCGACCAGGAATTTCAGTGGTCGACCTGGATCGCGACGGGTTTGATGATTTTTTTGTGATGGCCGCCTGGGGAGAAAGCATGTTTTTTCGCAACCGGGGCAATGGAACGTTTGAAGAAATTGCCGCAGAATTGGGGCTAAATATCAAAGACTATAATACGGCCGGTATATTTGCAGACTTTGATAATGATGGAGATAGCGACTTGTTCTTAGGCCGCCGTTGGGCGCGCAGCCAATACTTGGTGAACGAAAATGGCAAGTTTATCGATCGCTCAGGGGAATTTATTGATTTTCCCTTGCCTTATTTTGTCAGCTCGGTGTCAGCTGTGGATTACAATCGGGATGGGCTGCTCGATATCTATGTTTCAACTGCCGGGAAAAAAAATATGCTAAAGATGCTCCGGGATGAAGGAATTGAAGGTGGTCTTGCGGAGGAAGATTTGCAGCAAATGCAAAACTTGTCAGCAAAAAAATCACATCACATTCTCGATAAACGAGGTACGCCAAATGTGTTGTTGCGTAACATCGGAAACGGCCGGTTTACAATAGCGACGGAAACCCCGGAATTAAAAGAATACCGGCCAACGTTCCAATCCACCTGGTCGGATTTTGATGACGACGGCGACCCCGATGTTTATCTTGCCAATGATTATGGGCCGAACCAACTATTTCGGAATGAGGGCAATGGCAAATTTGTCGATGTTTCGGAATCGACCGCCACAACCGACGTCGGTTTTGGGATGGGAGCAGCCTGGGGAGATTATGATAACGATGGAAACCACGATTTATATGTCACGAATATGTACAGCAAAGCTGGGCGGCGGATTGTCGCACAAACCCTTCCCAAAGATCAACGCTATTACAAAATGCCTCGCGGGAATTCCCTGTTCCGTAATACCAGCGCCCAATTCGACAAAGTTTCCGGCCTGGAACCGCCCAGTTTGTTAGTGGAGATGGGAAATTGGGGATGGGGAAGCCAATTTATCGATGTTGATAATGATGGGTACCTCGATATTTATGCCCTGAGTGGATATTATACCGCCCCTCCGGAGGTGGCCAAATCGGGCGATATATGAACATATTGGTGGCGCGCGGTCGTGCCCAAAAGTTCTTCTTTAATAGAGAGAAAAATGAGTTCGTTTGCTTTAATTAACGATAAACTGTTAAGCGGCCTTTCCTGGAGCGGGCATGAACGGAATCACTTGTTCTTGAGCAACCGGGGCAAAAAATTCTATGACCTTGCGGGCATTTGCGGTCTGGATCATGCCGGTGATAGCCGTTCCTTTGGCATTCTTGATTTTGATCGCGATGGGTGGCCGGATATCGCTTTGGCTAACGTCAACACTCCCCAGGTTCAACTTTATCGTAATCAAATCGGCAAACGGGGCGATGGCCATGTCAAAGGAAATATACTGGCGGTCCGTTTCGTGGGCGGTAATCATACGGTTGAAAAGTCAGGCTCCTGGAGCAACCGGGATGGCATTGGTGCGCAGGCAACGGTAATCCTCGACAGCCTGACGATTAAGCGCGAATATCGCGCCGGAGAAGGATTGGCAGCCCAGAATAGTGCCACGATGATCGTGGGTATGGGGAAGGCAGAAAAAGCTGCTGCAATCAAAATTCGCTGGCCTTCCGGCAATATTCAAGAAATAAATAATGTGGCGGCTGGAACATTGGTAACGGTTTATGAAAATCCAGAACATTCCCCAACCAGCCAGGGATTCATTTTAGAGTCTTATAAAATATCCCCCAATGAAAAACGAAACGAATCGTATATTGCGGGCAAATATTCACAGAAAAAGCTGTCTTTAGCGAAGCAAAACAATCCGGCCAACAATCCGAAACTGCGCCTATACACTACGATGGCAACCTGGTGCGGATCTTGCAAAAAAGAGCTTCCCCAGCTTAAAAAGGTAAGCGACTTGTTTGACTCAAATACTATCGCAATGTTCGGCGTTCCGATAGATAAAAATGATAGCCCGGCAAAGTTGAACGCTTATGTAAAAAAATATCAACCGGCTTATGAGCTGTTAACGCATTTATCAACGGAAGACATCGCCACTGTAGAAACAATTGTCAAGGAACAGTTGAAGCAAGATGGGCTTCCGGCCACCATTATTACTGACAATGACGGCTATATTTTACGAACGATGTGGGGCGTTCCGTCCGTATCGGAAATTCGTGAGCTGCTCGGAGATACTCTATAGCGAGTATCAGAGTCATATAATAAATTTCAGGATAGTCAATAGATGAATAGTAAACGATTCGTAGTAATCGCTTTTGGAGGATTAATCTTCATTTTTATCTCCCTTTGTTTATCCTTTGTGTTTGGCGGATATGTAACGGAACGGTTCTCTAATGCGGCATTTAACCGATTTAAAAAAAATACGTTTAACAAATCGGAACTCCCGGACTTAAAAGGCGCGTATTTTTTTAAAAATGCTTCCAGAATGCGTTCTTTACAACCGTTGGATGAAGCGATTTGGCACACAGCAAAAGATGCCGGGTATATGAAAGCAAATGATCCCGTGTTGGGAATTTATCTTGATAACCAGGCGCGAGCATTGCCGTGGTGGATTATGAAAAATTATAAGATCGCTAATCTTGTACTGGATGATCATCCCATGTTGATCATCTTTAGCGAAATATGCAGCAGTGGCGCGGCCTTTTATTCAACCATCAATGATCGACGGCATACGTTTAGAGCAGTTGGTATGTTTAATGGCACCATATTGCTTTCCGATATTGAGACGGGTAGTTATTGGGCGCCTTTTGCCGGGGAGGCGCTGGCGGGTGTGCTTAAAGGGGCACAATTGAAACGTTTACCGCTTTATCAATGCAAATGGTCGGAATGGCTTGCATTAAACCCAGCTACCCTGGTGTTATATGGAGAACCGGAGTTGCGGGAAGGGCCTGGCAAAGATTATCGACCGGGAGAGGCAGGTAAATTTGATAAATTCATGAGAACTATGATCCTGAATCCTCCTAATGAGGCGCTTCCTCCCAATGAACTGGTTTTGGGAATAGAGCTTAATGGGAAAGCGCGGGCGTATCCGCTATCTCGTTTGAGTGAGATGGGGGTTGTCGTAAATGATACTCTCGCTCAGCAACCAATCGCACTCATTCACCCTGTCTCTTATACACATCTGACGCTGCCGACGAGCTTCTTGGTGT
>CAXHHS010000906.1:0-3234 GCA_964015645.1 uncultured bacterium | reverse complement strand
AACTTTATTTGAGCGATTTAACTCAGATTTCTCACCCCAGGCCGGGGGTGAGGTTAAGCAGATAGATTAAATGGTATTTTATCTTTAATAGCAAATTTGCTAATCTACAGTATCAAGTCAAACAGAGAAATGTTATGAGTATTGCTTCAGTATTGATACAGCCGCAGCGAGTTCGTCGCAATATATCCGTATCGAAAGAGGCGGCATTAGTGGAAGATTTAGCGCGAGTGGCATTGCGGCTGCTTTCCGATCCGGATGAAGCGCAGCAAATCCTCGCGATTTTGGAGGAAACGATTGATGAAACGGCAGATCGTTTCCGGGTACATGTCTCCGCGCGAATCAATACGGCTTACCAGCGGCTTCAGGATCTTATTCAGCCGGTTACCGATACGCTGCAATCCTTCGACTTCGATGCAATAGAAGGCGATCCCGATGCAATAGGGCAGCTTGCTCAAACCGCTTTTGATTTATTGGTAGATTTGGTTAAGGGATTATCATTGGATGCGCTTCGCCGTGTGATGGCCGAATTGGTGGATATCCTCGAAAACGATTTGGGCGTTACCGGTAGTTTTATCGAAGATGAACTCTGGGCATTTGTCGATAGAATTATAGACCGCCTTCGGCAAATACCGGGCGACCTGCCTTCCGATATCCGGGAAAACCGCCTGGAAATAGCGGCAACCCTAAGCCGCGCCAAAAGACTGATGCAGCAATCGTTTAAATTTCCCGAATTTGACCCGGAGCGATTGGCGAAAGTTGTGCTTGATATCATTCGAAAATCCGGTTTTGAAGACATTCGCAGCCGAATTGAGTGTGCCGCGGGAAATTTAAATGACGCTGTCGAATCTGCCTCGACGCTCAACGATCTGCTGAATAATAGCGGGCCGCAAAACATTGGTGCCGCCGCCGCAAACAGCGAAAGCACCGCCGGAACCTACGGCTGGTACGCAACCTGGCTTTTGCAGCATAAATATCGCGATATTCCCTTATTTAAACCGGATGATCTAAAAGACGCCAAATCGTTAGCGAATAAACTGAAATCCCCGGTTAGTACCGATGAAGTTTCAATCTACCTCCGGTCGGAGCTTCCCGAAGCGGATCGAGCGGCATTGGATGAGTTTGATGGCACTTCCGAACCGGATGATAATTTGAAGAACATCATCCTCGCACTGCTAAATAAAGTGATCCAGGAAAACGATTTAGACTTACAGCATGAGTTTACATTCGAAAATGTTTCCCTTAGTGAAGCTGCAATTGAAGTTCGAAATGGTGTCAATAAAAACCAGGAAATCGTTCGTTTTAATCGAATGTTTTTGGAAGATATATATCCGCAGGAATTCGAACGAATACCAAGAAGTTTTGGGGATTGCTTCTGGGCGGCGGTTTGGGAAGGGATTAAAGAAACGGTTGGCTGGCCGGGTGAACAAGTGCGCATTTCCGACGATGGAAAACACGTTCTGCTTGGGGATAAAATTATGCACACCGGCAGCAATGTTAAATGGCAAGATTCGCCGATTTTTGATACCTCCTCAATTGTACGAGGCCAAAAATATTACAAGTTTGCTCATATCAGCCCGGATTTTCTGGAAGGATGGGCCTGGCACAGCACCTGGGCAAACGACGCCATCCGGGCAGTGTGGCATTTGCTGAATATCCGGGCAACGACACGAGCGCATTTTCTTCCAAGTTTATTCAACGGTGCTTATGATGTTGGGCATGGCTTAACATCTGTAATTGCTCGCAAGCCGTTTTCCGGTTTTAATTTCTTCTCCCATAAATGGCTCGAATGGGGAGCAGGGCTGCCGCTGGCGTTAACAACGCTCGGTTCGCCGCAAGGGGCGCATACTACTGCCAGTTTCAAAAATGGGTTTGCTTTCTGGCTGACGGTTTGGCTGGGAGATATTATCAATTATGTCGGGCCGGTTTCTGCGACCAGCGCATTGCGGGAATTGACACTTACGTTCATGACATCGTTAAATTTTCGAGGTCCGCAAAATGCTCCATCCACCGTGCCGGAACACAGCGCCCTTAATTATAAAGAACTGGATGGCATTGTCGATCCGGTCGTAACCGCCTTTACATACTGGTTCGCGTCCGAGGTTGAACGGGAAGAGTATGTCCATCCGTTTTTTCCGGGAGATGTGCCAGGCCGGGTTTGGGCGCTTTGGTTAGCCGGTGGCGCCGGAATGGGTTTGTTCGCCGGATTGGTGGGCGCGTTAATCGCAGAAATTACTGCCTGGGCGGAAGATTGGAAATTGCTTGGGCTGACGATGTTAAAGAAAATCCCATCCGTAATTTTTCAATTCTGGCCAATTCTCTACAGCTTGCGGGAAGGAGATACAGACGGCGGCAGGTTTAATCCCCTTGGCGGAATCGAATTCACGGGTTATCCCCAAAAAGAAACGAACGGCGCTGAAACTCCTTCTCCGTACCTATTGCCTTACGAGGCTGGTAAAATCATCAATGTCGGCCAGGGAAATTTAGGTGCATTTAGCCACAATCCCCGCGCGAATAAAATACATACTGCAAACCCAAATACCATGCAAACTTATGCGTATGATTTTGCCCTGGATCAAGCGGAAGAAATTTTAGCCAGCCGCCCCGGAACGATAATAGACTATTTCGAATGGGTTCCCGATGATACCGAACCGTCGGCAAATGTGCCCGCGCCGGCTGGAGCTGCAACCGGGCCAACCACTTCAGCCCGTTGGAATTTCGTTACCATTCGCCATGATGTGGATGATAACGGAAACCCGGTTGCGCCTGACAATAATCACGATCTGGATATTGGCGGCACAGTTACCAGAACATTTGCAGTCTATGGTCATGGGCGTATGAACGGCGTCACCGATGCACTTGCAAGATGGGATACGCCGCCGGCAACTATCGTTGGAACTTTGGTTAAACAAGGGCAGCCCATAATATTGGCTGGTGATACTGGCGTTAGCTTTTATAACCATTTACACATGCACATATTACCTGGAGCCAATCCTGCTGCTGCCAATCCGAATAATGCTTATGCCATACCCTTCATATTTCAGGACGTTGAGGGGGACGGGGTATGCAAAGCCTTACACTGGTATGAATCCGCGAATCCCAGGGTGACTGCTTGATGAAGCTAATGCAGCATAGTAATTATTTATGAGTTTGAAAACGCTCGTTTGCCTTCGACTCCGCTCAGGCTGACACGTCATGTTGAGCGAAGTCTGTCTCTTATACACATCTGACGCTGCC
>CAXHHS010000905.1:0-3234 GCA_964015645.1 uncultured bacterium | reverse complement strand
GAAGTGGTGTTCATTACCGCCTGGGCGATAGCCTTTCATGAATTAGGTTGGGCCGGATACGTTGCTATCCTGGTTTTCATCACGATTCTGCTAATTGCACTTTTTTACGAATTGCGGATAGGAGCGTTGGATTTCGGCATCAGCGGGAAAAAGATTTTAAAAAACTATAAGCGGTTAACTAAGGGGAAAGGCATTCAATGAAATGGTGGTTGAGTAAAGCCGAAAATACGGTGATAAAAACGAGCGGCACAAGTTCTTATGAAGAAACCATAAAACAAAGTATCGTTTTTAGCCGCTTGCAGGATATGATCGCCTGGGGGCGGAAAAATTCGATGTGGCCTTTCAATTTTGGCCTCTCTTGTTGTTTTGTAGAAATGGCCACCAGCCTCACCAGTCGCTATGACATCGCCCGGTTTGGCGCCGAAGTTATCCGCGCCACGCCCCGCGAGGCCGATGTGATGATTATTGCCGGAACAATGTTTATCAAAATGGCCCCAATTGTAAAGCGGCTTTATGAACAGATGATGGAACCGCGCTGGGTAATCTCCATGGGGTCATGCGCCAATTCCGGGGGCATGTACGATATTTACAGCGTTGTGCAGGGCGTTGATAAATTTATGCCGGTAGATGTTTATGTAGCAGGCTGTCCTCCCCGCCCGGATGCTTTTATGCAGGGTCTGGTACTGCTCCGGGAAGCGGTCGGAAAAGAAAGAAGGCCACTCAGTTGGGTTATCGGCCCGCAGGAAATTATAAAACCGCCAAAACCATCTTTAAAAGAAATTAAACGAGCGGAACGGAAAGAAATGACGAACTTCCGGTCTGCTGGGGAAATATAGATTGAATATCAACGATCATTCTGACATTATCGCTGAAATTCGCAAGCGGTTCGGGCCGGCTTTCGGCGCAATTCAAACGACGCAGGACAGAATTCCGACGCTTTGGATAGCGAAAGAACAGATCATTGACGTTCTTAGCTTTCTTAAAAATGACGTTGATGAACCTTACCGGATGTTATATGACTTAACCGCCATTGATGAAAGAAGCCGGGCCGGGCACAATAGCCAACCGGCCAGCGATCTGACGGTGGTCTATCATCTCCTGTCCTTCGCAAGAAATGCCGATATTCGGATAAAAGCAGCCCTGCAAGACGGTGATGCGTCATTACCTACGATTACGAAAATTTGGCCGGCAGCCAACTGGTACGAACGCGAAGTCTATGATATGTTCGGCATCACCTTCCGGGGACATCCCCATTTGCAGAGAATTTTAATGCCGTTAACCTGGGAAGGGCATCCGCTACGCAAAGAGCACCCCGCACGGGCAACGGAAATGGGACCGTTTCGCCTTCCGGATGACAAACAGGATGCCGAGCAGAATGCCCTGCAATTTCAACCGGAACAATGGGGACTGGTGCGACAGAGCGAAGACAGCGACTTTTTATTCCTCAACCTGGGGCCGCAGCATCCCGGCACCCACGGGGTGCTGCGTATCGTTTTGCAATTGGATGGGGAAGAAATTGTCGATGCGGTGCCGGATATCGGCTTTCACCACCGCGGCGCCGAAAAAATGGCCGAACGGCAAACCTGGCATACCTTTATTCCCTACACCGACCGCATCGACTATCTGGGCGGAGTGATGAATAACCTCGCTTATCTTTTGGCTGTGGAGAAACTGGCCGGGATCGAAGTGCCGGATCGCGCCAAAGTTATTCGGGTTATGCTGTGTGAATTGTTCCGTATCGCCAGCCACCTGGTCTGGTTCGGCACCTTTGCCCAGGATCTCGGCCAGTTATCCCCGGTATTTTATATGTTCAACGACCGTGAAGATATTTTCGATATCGTGGCTGCCATTTGCGGCGACCGGATGCACCCCAACTGGTTTCGCATCGGCGGCGTCGCCCAGGATCTGCCGAAAGGATGGGAAACAAAAATTCGAGAGTTTACAAAGCGCTGTCCCAAACGAATCAGAGAATACAACAAACTGGTCATGCAAAACCGGATTCTGAAAGCCCGCACCGTTGGCATCGGAAGTTACACTACCGAAGAAGCCATCGAATGGGGCATCACAGGGCCGGGATTACGCGCCACCGGTTTTGAATGGGACTTTCGCAAAAAGCGCCCTTATTCCGGGTACGACCAATTTGAGTTTGATATTCCCACGGCACAGAATGGTGACTGCTACGACCGCGCTGTGGTTCGAGTAGAGGAGATGGGCCAAAGCCTGCGCATCGTTGAACAGTGCTTGCATAATATGCCCGATGGCCACTATAAATCCGGTCATCCCCTGGCCACTCCGCCGCGGAAAGAAAAGACGATGCAAGATATCGAGACCTTAATTACCCACTTTTTGAGCGTCAGTTGGGGGCCGGTTATTCCTGCCGGGGAAGCATTTTTCGCAATTGAGGCTACCAAAGGAAACAACGGTTATTATTTAATCAGCGACGGCAATACCGCGCCGTACCGGGTGCGTATCCGCACGCCGTCGTTCCCGCATATTCAGATGACGCCTTATATTAGCCGCGGCCACACGATTGCCGATTTGCTGGCCATCCTGGGCAGTATTGATTATCTCCTGGCAGACGTTGATCGTTAACAGGTATACAAAAAGCGGGATATTTCGAAGCCGGGATTCCCCGGCAGGATTCAAATAAGAATTTCATGAAAAACTTAAATAACCGGAAAACAAAATGCTCACGGATCAAGAGAAACTGGAAATCGAAGAAGAAATAAAGCAATTGCCTCACAAACAGGCAGCCTGTATCGAAGCGTTGAAAATTATTCAACAGCACCGGCGATGGGTATCCGATGAAAGCATCAGTGATATCGCCGAAATTCTGGAAATGACCCCGGAGGAGGTAGATGGCGTTGCTACTTTTTACAACCTGGTATTCCGAAAGCCGGTTGGGAGACATGTCATTCTGGTGTGCGATAGCATCAGTTGCTGGGTGATGGGATATGAACAAATTTTAAAGACGATTCATGACCAGCTTGGCATAAAATACGGGGAGACAACCGGCGACGGAAAATTTACTTTACTGCCGATTCCCTGCCTGGGCACCTGTGACCGCGCCCCTGCATTGATGGTCGATGACGAGTTGCACAGTGATTTGACACCGGAAAATATAAACCGGGTTCTGAAAAAATATAAATGATGGCAAAATCATAAACGATGGAAAAACCGCTAACAAAACATATCCGTCCCGGAAGAGCGCCGCTGGATTTAAAAGAATATGAG
>CAXHHS010000904.1:0-3234 GCA_964015645.1 uncultured bacterium | reverse complement strand
AAGAGACAGTGTCAAATCCGTAAAGCAAGTTTCCAACTTGCCAAACAACACCAACGCTGCCATGCAACTCAAAACGTCCAAAATTTTCATGAAATTGTTCGAGTAGGCAAAACATAAATTGAACAAACAAAAACCAAAAGTCTGTATCATCGGCGCCGGCTCAACCGGTATTACCGCGGCTAAAGCGTTGAAAGAAAAAGGCATCGCCTTCGATTGTTATGAAAAAGGTTCGGATATCGGTGGAAATTGGCGCTACAACAATGATAACAGTTTGTCCTCTGCTTACCGCACGCTGCACATCATTTCCAGCAAATGGAATATGCAATATTCCGATTTTCCCATGCCGGATGAATTCCCGGATTACGGCCACCACACCGATGTTTTACGCTATTTCGAAAATTATGTCGATCACTTTGATATCAGGAAAAGCATCACTTTTAACACTGAGGTTAGGGATGTTTCTCCAACAGAAAGTAATACCTGGAATGTAACGCTATCTTCCGGAAAAACAATTTGTTATAGCGCAGTATTAATTGCCAACGGCCATCACTGGAACCCCCGGCTGCCGGATTTTCCCGGGCAATTTAATGGCGAGCAAATCCACTCTCATTTTTATAAATCGCCGGAAAAATATGAAAATAAAAATGTGCTGGTTGTCGGCATCGGAAACTCCGGCTGCGATATTGCGATTGACCTCTGCCGGTTGGCAAAAAATGTTTATCTTTCTACCCGCCGCAGCGCACATGTGATTCCGAAATATTTAATCGGGAAACCAACCGATACCTGGGCAACGCCTTCTCTGGACGCCTACACACCGCTGTGGTTTAAAAGATTGTTCATCAAAACGCTCACCTATTTAACCGTTGGCAACCAGGAAAATTACGGTCTTCCGAAACCGAAGCATAAACTGTTGTCGGAGCATCCTACGGTGAACCAGGAATTTTTGGCCTACGTGGGGCATGGACGCGTGAAAATCAAACCGAATATTGGGGAATTGCAAGGGGATTCCGTGAGTTTTGCGGATGGCTCTCGCGAACCGTTTGACGCAATCATCTATGCAACCGGCTATCAAATTGCCTTTCCCTTTCTAAAGCCGGAAATATTCGAAGTAAAAGGCAATCAAGCCTCACTCTACCGCCGGGTGATTCACCCGGATTTACCCAATTTATATTTTTTAGGGTTGATCCAACCGCTGGGTGCAATTATGCCGCTGGCAGAAATCCAGGGCAAATGGATTGCCGGTGTTATCAATAACGATTATGCGCTTCCCGATAAACAAACGATGTTGAAGTGGATTCAGCGCGATAAAACAATATTGCAAAAGCGCTATGTCGATTCACCACGCCATACAATTCAGGTAGATTTCTGGGATTATTTTCATCAAATTAAACGCGAAATGCGCCAGGGAGCGCGGCGGGCGGTGAAGGCAAGTTAAATAGCGGCAGCAACTGCGGCAGTTTTATAAAATGGTCAATCAAAAAAAATCCATTATGATAACCGGTGCAGCCTCCGGAATCGGGAAAGCAACAGCGGTGCTATTCGCAGCGCGTGGCTGGTTTGTCGGGTTATACGATATAAATGATGCGCTTTTAAAAGAAGTGAGCGGCAGCATTGGCGAGCAGGGCTGCTGTGCAAAACGGTTGGATGTTACAAACGTCGACTCCGTTAAATCCGCAATTCGGCATTTCACCTCCCACACTGGCGGCAAATTAGATGTTTTATTTAACTGCGCCGGTATTCTGCAAATCGGACCTTACGACTCTTTAACCCTCGAAAAGCACCACCAGACAATCGACGTTAATTTTAAAGGCATTGTGAATTGCGCTTATGAGGCACTGCCAAGTTTAATCAGCACAGAAGATGCCCGGATGATTAGCATGGCGTCTGCCTCATCACTTTCCGGTACACCGGATTTAGCCAGTTATTCCGCAACAAAATTCGCCGTCAGGGGATTAACCGAAGCGTTAAATATCGAATGGGAACAGTATGACATCCATGTCTGCGATATTATGCCGCTGTATGTTGATACGCCCATGGTGAGAGAAAATCCATCTCCCAAAAGCATGCGCCGCCTGGGAGTGCGGCTTACCCCGGAAAAAGTAGCAGCGGTGGTTTGGAAGGCGGCCAATAGAAAGAAAATTCATTGGACAGTGGGGATACAAATAAAATTTCTGTATGAAATTTCCGGCCTGCTGTCGGAAAATGCCAGTAAATTTATTATGAAAATCGTTTCAGGGTATTGATAGAACGAAGTGGTAAGTGGAAGGTGGCAATTGGCATTTAGTGACGAAATATCAAATAAACGAAACATCCTCATTACCGGTGCAAATGGATATGTCGGTTTCGAATTGCTAAAAAAAGCCATCGATAATCGAGAACGATTCGGAAATATCGTTGCAATGGATATTCGGGAATTCCCGGTTGACCGGCAATTTGGCAACGTGGAGTATGTTACCGAAGACATTCGCTCGCCGAAAGTCGCGGAGATTTTTACCCGGTATAATATCAATATTGTTGTCCACTTAGCAGCGATTGTTTCTCCGGGGCCGGAAGATACTCGCGAGTTTCAGTATTCCGTGGATGTTTTGGGCACGGAAAATATTTTAAAGGCTTGCTGTTCTGCCGGCGTTAAAAAAATTATCCTTACCAGCAGCGGCGCGGCTTATGGGTATCATGCCGATAGCCCGGAGCGGATAAAAGAATCCGATCCCTTGCGCGGCAATCCCGAATTTCCATATTCCGACCACAAGCGCCAGGTCGAAGAAACGCTGGCAAGCTATCGGCAGCAGCACCCGCAATTGCAGCAATTGATTTTCCGGCCCGGCACTGTGCTTGGCGCGAATGTCAACAATCAAATCACGAACTTATTTGAGCAAAAGGTTGTTTTTGGCTTGCGCGGCACAAGCTCACCCTTTGTTTTCATTTGGGATCAGGATGTGGTCGCGTGCCTTTTAAAAGGCATCTTATCCAATAAAACCGGGATTTACAACCTCGCCGGGGATGGCACATTAAGCATGAAAGAATTGGCTGCGATGCTGCAAAAACCGTTTCTCACACTCCCGGTATCCATCGTTAAATTTGGCCTGACGGTTTTGAAAAAACTCCGCTTAACTCGCTACGGGCCGGAGCAAATTAATTTCATCCGCTATCGCCCGGTGCTTTCAAATCAAAAACTGAAGGAAGTATTTGAACTGTCTCTTATACACATCTGACGCTGCCGACGAGCTTCTTGGT
>CAXHHS010000903.1:0-3240 GCA_964015645.1 uncultured bacterium | reverse complement strand
TGTAAATTCGGCGATTCAGTTTATAAAATATTTTTTTTCCGAAAATAGAAACATAACCGTTGAGCAGAAAGTGTCTAATATTTTTCATCATTTTAGTTTTGTAAATGGTTTTTCAACAATAAATCCCATTTAGGCGCGATCTTTTCCATCGCAAACTGCTGAGAAAATTCAATCGCTTTTTTCTTTTCTTCATATAATTGATTCGGACTCTCCGACAGGTTTTTCAAGATTGAATATGCATATTCAACGAAATTTTCTTCATTACATAAATAGCCGGTATTTCCCATTTCCAATATTTCCTTTGGTCCTACCTGGTCATTAGAAATGACTGCTGTTCCACAAGCCATTGCCTCAATCAAAACCATACCGAATAATTCGCTTTTTGTTGGAAATAACAGCACATCGCTTTCGCGATAATAATGGGCTAATGTTTTTTGATCGCGAATGTAGCCCAAATCGCGAACATTTTTTTTCGATGCCGCAAGATGAGCCACTTCTCTTTTTAAAGGACCACGCCCGGCAAATGAAAATTGGAATTCTTTTTCATCAAGGCGGTCGATCAGTTCAAATATATCCGGCAGCCCTTTTTCGGGAATAAAATCACCTGCAAATATACATTTTATTGGTATATTAGACCGCAATATGTTTTTAGGCGGATGATAAATCGAGGCATCAAAAGAGTGATAAACCACTGCGTTTTTACAATTTAGTTTATACCGTTCGGAAAGGCTGTTTAAAGACTTTTGGGTTACGCAAAAAATACCGGAAACGGTTTGCTCCAGGAATATCTTCCAGGCATTTTGTACTACCTTATTTCGTTTAAAAAGACTTTTAGGTAAATGATCCTCCTCCCAGAAAGCCCAGGACGTTATATAAAAAACCTGGTGGTGTTTTAGCATCTTCAAAAGATAAGCCAGGCGAAAACTGTACGGAGAAATACCCAATATAACTAAATGATTTTTTTGAAAATACAACATCACTAATGTTTTTAAATTCCCGGGCAACCTTCTCACCCCGCTAAAATCTTTATTCCGGATTATCTTTTTTATAACCGCTTTGATTGATAATTCTCCATATACCAACTCTACATCCGGATATTGATATTTTAGCAAATACTCCAATGCCCGAAAATGATTCGGTGCACCGAATTCATGTAAAATGATAATTTTTTTTCTCATTGCGGATCGCGATTTTGGAGAATGTGAATATCGTGTTTGACCAGGGTTTTATAAGCAATCGTTGTAATAATCACCTGCGCCAGCACGGTGGACAGGGCAGCACCATTCGCCTGCCAATTCAGAAGAACTATAAAAATGGTGATGAAACATAAATTTAAAAGAGCGCCGGTTAAGTAAATTCGGGAAAAATATTTATCTAATTTAAACGACAAAAGCGCCACATTAAAAATGATGTATGCCATTGGTGTGGCAAAAATTAGCAAGGAGAAAATTCGGAAAATGGAAGTTGCCGGTAAATAGTCGCTTCCCAAAATTAATACAACGATATTTTCTGCCAGCAAAAACATCACCAACCCGACAAATGCCGCGATGACAAACGTATATCGAGCCACTTTTCGAATAAATCGCACACATTGCTGTTTGGAAGTCTCCGCTAATTTTGCACAGTGCGGGTAAATGGCATGATAAATCGGGCTGGGCGCAAATTTTATAGCTTGAATAATTTTTTCCACGCCAGTATAATAACCGACAATCGTGTTATTCGTAAAAATCCCCAGAATAAGCGTGTTGATAGATGCAAGAAGAGTAATGGAAATTGTCGAGATAAAGATATTCCAGCCTTCTTTAATTTGCTGCTTAAGCATTGTTAGGGACGGAATGCGCAACGACACTTTAAAATGAAATAAAACGGTGAAAACCGCAATAACGCCACCGGTAATAAATCCGAGAGAATTTAAGAGTGGAACGTAAAGATAGTCGGATGGTGCGGATATAAAGATAAAAATGGAAACGGTAAATAATAGCTTAGCAAAAAAATTGATGATCGCCTGGTATTTCATTTTTTCGATTCCCTGGAAATACCAAATGGGAAAAAGAACCTGGCCAATCACCATTCCAAAGGTTAGAAAATACACTTCCCAATCCGCGGAAAATTTTTCGAACCCGAAAACAATCGCAAGCATTAGCGCAAAGCAAATGATGGTAAGCAGTGATTTAATCAACATCACCGCGCTATAAATTTCCGATTGTTTTTCCTTGTTATCGTGAGCGAGGGAAATGGCTCGCGTTGCTGAAAGATTGAATCCGAAATCCGTTACACTCAAAAAATACCGCACAAATGCCTGGGCAAACATTATCAGCCCGAATTTTTCTACCCCTAAAACCCGGGTTAAATATGGCAGCGTTATCAACATTAACAGGTAATTTGTGCCTTGTAAGGCGGATAGGGAAAAAACATTTTCCAGAAGTTTTTTTTTAACAGCGTCTGTTCGCAGGTTTTTCAGAAACCCAATCATCTACATCAAATCCATCGTCAAAATTCACGAGCAAACTTGTCGCGGAATTGCTATAAAAACAACTGTTTTATGAAAGTTCCTTCACCTGCGTGGTTAATTCAACCGTATGGCCATCGGGGTCTTTGATGTACAGCGAATCGAAATAATAATGATCCTGGTATTGATAGGCGATCCCGAGGTTATCAAAGTGGGTTTTTGCTTTCTCAAAATTTTCCCCGCTAACCCGAAAGGCAAAATGGTCAATAAAAATAGCTGCCTTACCTGGCAAATTTGTAGCAGTCTGTACCTTCGGTGGAAACAGCGCAATGCCCGTGGCTCCGGCAAGCATAAAAATGGGATATTCGCCCCATTCTTTTACTTGAACCTTTTTTAATCCCAACACCGTTTCGTACCATTCCGCGGATTTGTGGATGTCTTGAGCGCGAATGGCAACATGGTCGAGATATTCGATTGCAATCATGGTGACTCCTTTCCATCAATAAATAATTTGATTTTATCTAGCCACATCGTAAATTATGCTTGAAAAATGAAAATGCTAAAGGAATATTTATTATGGATAGATCTATCTTTGCCGAAGTATTAGAAGCCGCGGATAAATTAACATTAGAAGAACAGGAATCGCTGATTGATATTTTGCATCGCCGGATGGTAGAACAGCGTCGAGCCGAACTAAAAAAAGATATTCAGCAGGCCAGAAAAGAATTCCGAAAAGACCAGTGTGAACCGGCAACACCAGCAGAAATCATGAAAGATATACTATCGTGAAA
>CAXHHS010000902.1:0-3241 GCA_964015645.1 uncultured bacterium | reverse complement strand
GACGTGCGCACACACAAATTTTGATCGCCGGCGTTTAGGTAGAGAAATACCTCGTTGCCAATCGGCTCCACCACATCGATGTTGGTTTTTTGCGGCTCGGATAATTTTTTACCGCTATTGCCGGTTTCGCTGTCATAAATATTTTCCGGGCGAATGCCCATGTAAACGTCTTTTGCCCCGGATTTTTCCAGCTTGCCGCCAATCTCTCCCGGCAACGATAGTTTGATAGCGCCGGATTGGAATTGCAACGAACCGTTTTTCACCAGCTCTCCTTTGATGATATTCATCGCCGGGCTGCCGATAAATCCGGCGACAAAAAGGTTCTTCGGCTGGTTGTACAAATTTATCGGTGAGTCGATTTGTTGAACAAGACCGTCTTTTAAGACCACAATTCGGTCGCCCATGGTCATTGCTTCAATTTGGTCGTGGGTTACATAAATCATTGTTGACTGAAGGCGGGTGTGCAGGCGGTTAATTTCGATGCGCATTTGCACTCTTAATTTGGCATCGAGGTTGGATAGCGGTTCATCGAATAAAAATACTTTTGGTTTGCGGACAATCGCCCGGCCAATGGCAACCCGTTGCCGCTGGCCGCCGGAGAGCGCTTTCGGTTTGCGGCCGAGATATTCTTCGATGCCGAGAATTTTAGCGGCTTCCATTACCCGCTCTTTAATTTCCGGTTTAGGGAATTTCCGCAATTTTAACCCGAACGCCATGTTATCATAAACGCTCATGTGGGGATAAAGGGCGTAGTTTTGGAACACCATGGCAATGTCGCGGTCTTTGGGAGCGACATCGTTTACCCGTTTTTCATCGATATACAGATCGCCGCCGGATATTTCCTCTAAACCGGCAATCATTCGCAGCATGGTAGATTTTCCACAACCGGACGGCCCCACCAGCACGACAAATTCTTTATCATCAATCGCAACATCAGCCTCTTTTACCGCGGTTACATTGCCATCATATACTTTGGTTACTTTTTTTAACTCGACCCTTGCCATTTAATTCTCCTCCAATTTATCAACGAATCTGCTTTCTAAAATACGATGCCCAGGTCAATTATTCAATACCGATCAGATCATTTCAACGAATTAATAGCATTCGTAAATTTTTTGAATAATCACCGGCGGTCATTTGCAGTAAAAAGATGCCGCTGGCAACATTATTTCCCAGATCGTCTTTTCCATCCCACTTTAATTGGTATTCTCCGGCGGATAGCGTTTCGTTTAATAAAACCCGTATTTGCTGGCCCAGAACGTTGTAAACGGAGATTTTCACCTGCTCGCTGCGAGCGACGTCAAAATTGATGGTCGTTTCCGGGTTAAAGGGATTAGGAAAATTTTGATGTAGTGCAAACGACTTGGGGATTTCCAGCGAGCGATGATCCTCGATGCCGAGCACAATATCCGGCTCCGGTGGATCTAATCTTACATCCGTAAAAATATGGAAAACACCTGGGTCTAAATTGATGGTTTGCGATGGAAAAAAAACTTCCAGGCTGTCCCCGGAAAAATAGTCGTACCAAATACCATTATGAGCAAAATCTCCATTGATGGGATTTGCTGTTACGCCAAAATTGCCGGCAATAAACACATTCATCGATGGGTGCGATAAAGTGATGCGTTTAAGCCCGCTGGAGTGATTCAACCATAAATCCACTTCCGTATCCGGGCTGCGAAAAACTTCATTTTCATTGCGCAGTTTTAGCAGTGCCTGGTAGGTTTTGTATAACTTCTTGCGCTCCTCGTTCCGAAAATAATTCCAGAGAATCGGTTTTTCGCAAACGCGGCAGGGATCGTTAATTGAAATATCGTAGCCCAATTCCCCAAATTGCCAGATCATTTTAGGGCCGGGATATGTTAAGAAAAAGGCCGCCCCAATTTTAATACGGTCTATGGCGGTGCTAAAATCTTTCACACTGTAATCGCCGCTGCTGTTGCCGAATTCGAGATTTTTGTACATCAGGCGTTCTTCATCGTGGCTTTCCATGTAGGTTATCAAGTTCGGTTCGCTCCACCCGCGAGTGCCGTAATATCCCCAGGAGAAGTCAGATTTTCCATTATCGTGATAGCCCATGGTAGCTTCGTTGTAGTTAAAATTGGAATTCCCCCAAAGCATCATACCGTGGCGATATTCGGCAAGAATTTTTTCTTCCGAATTCGGTGCAAAGTGCTCCAAAATAACGTAGGCGGTGCTATCGTATTCCCAAATAACGTCAGCCATTCGCTGGAGAATTGCGATGCGAGAATTATCATGGCTGCCGCCGTCGCCGGGGCGATTGGTGAACCCTTTGGTGAAATCGAAGCGGTATCCGTCGATACGATATTCTTGCAGCCAGAACAAATTTACCCGGTCCATAAATGCCTTCGTGTGCTGGCTCTCATGGTTAAAATCAAAGCCAAAAGAGAATACCTGGTTGGGAGAAACTTGGTTAAACCAGGGGTTGTTTGCTGCCGGCCGGTTTAATTGCGAATCCCAATACAACCGCACGAGCGGCGCTTGTCCGTAGGAATGGTTGAGCACGATATCCATAATCACCGCAATTCCCCGGCGATGGCACTCATCAATAAAGGTTTTTAATGCGGTTTCCGTTCCGTAGTATTTATCCGGTGTAAAATAAAACGAAGTATTATATCCCCAACTGGAATTGCCTTCAAACTCGTTAAACGGCATTAGTTCGATGGCATTGATGCCGAGGTTTTGCAAGTAATCCAGTGTATCAACCAGTGTTTCGTAGTCGTGCCGGGCGATAAAATCGCGCACTAACAGTTCGTAAATCACCAAATCTTCTTTTTGCGGGCGCTGAAATGTATCGCTGTAAACCCATGTAAATTCTGGTTTTTCGGTTTGCAGAACCGATACGGGTTCGGCGGTTTTTCCATCCGGATACGGTTTTAGATTAGGATAGGTGACTGCCGGGATAAATGGATCATTCCAGGGATCGAGCAGTTTTTCCGTATACGGATCGGCGATACGAATATTGCCATCGACCAGATATTGGTAAGCGTATTCCTGCCCGGGGATTAGCCCATCTAACGTTAACCACCAGAGCACGCTGTCTTCCGAAACTTGATGGCGATTCATATAAAAATTAGTATTGGGAAACCAATCGTTAAAATCACCGATGATATAAACAAATTCTTTAAAAGGCGCAAACAATGCCAGGGTTGCGGAAGTGCTGCTGTGGTAGTTCTGTCTCTTATACACATCTGACGCTGCCGACGAGCTTCTTGGTGTA
>CAXHHS010000901.1:0-3243 GCA_964015645.1 uncultured bacterium | reverse complement strand
AAAATTTAAAGGCGAGAGAAATTATCTCTCGCCTTTTTTATAGCGGTAAAATACTAAAAAAAATAGCAATTGAAAATTATCGCAGAATCCGCTAAACTCAAACCTGATCGAAGCACACAATTGATGCCATAAACGTCAACCATCGAAAGCAAAATCTTTGAAACAAAAGGGGCGGTGATGAAATTTCCCAAATATCAAACCCTGTTGATTGCAAATAAAAAAAGTAACCTGTTTATCACCCTAAATCGACCGGAAACCCGCAATATAATGAATGAAGTAATGGTCGATGAACTTATCAGCCTCTTCGATGAAATTCGTGATAATAAGGAAATTAGAGCGGTGGTATTGCGCGGCGCGGGGGGGAATTTTTGTGCCGGATGGGAACAACAGGAAATGATCGCTGCCAACGCTCGCAAGGCAAGCATCGAAAACGATTCGTATTATAAAAGCAATCGAAAACTTGGACGGTTGATGATGAAAGTTAATTCCGCCCCCCAGGTTGTCGTCGCAGTTGTAGAAGGCGCTGTATTAGGCGGCGGATTTGGCCTTGCGTGTGTCTCCGATGTGGCGATAGCGAATCGCAATGCCCAATTTGGTTTACCGGAAACAACCGTCGGCGTTCCACCTGCGCAGCTTTTGCCCTTTGTTGTGCAACGGATCGGTTTGACGCAAACCCGGCGGTTAACATTATTGGGCGCCCGATTTAACGCGGAAACCGCTTTTAAAATTGGCGTGGTTCACGTGGTTTGCAGCAGCGATGAAAAATTGGAAATGGAGTTAAAAACCACCCTGGTTCAAATCAAACTTTGTGCCCCCGGCGCAAATATGGTGGCCAAAGAGATAATGTTATCCGTTGGCAAAATGCCCCAGGAAAGACTCTTAAACCACGCCGCCAGGGAGTTTTCGGCCTGCTTGCAAGGACCGGAGGGTAGGGAAGGGGCAATGGCTTTTAAAGAAAAGCGGTTGCCTTATTGGGCAGTTACCGATAAATATGTAATTTTAAAAGAAGAACGGCCGAAAGTAAAAGAATAAACTGGCGGTAAAAGATATTTTTTGATCTATTACCTGCTTAACTTTTTTTCACTAAGGCCGAAATTTTATACCTGCTCCAGATTGGCCTATGACTATTTATGAAACGTTTTTTAAGAATTACCTTTTACATTTTTTTAGGAATATTTTGCATCTTTTTGGGATTTATCAGCTTTCTTTATTTTTCACATCCTGATGTTAAAGAATTGATCGATAAAAATCCTGCAACGACTTCTTTCATCGAATTCCGTAAACAACAAGCCCGGGATAACGGCGATAGCTTAACCATTAAGCATAAATGGATTCCCTATAAACGAATTCCAAGAGTGTTAAGAAGAACAGTCGTTCTTTCGGAAGATGCTTCTTTTTGGGTGCATCATGGGGTCGATTGGTTTGAATTGGAAATAGCAATTCGCGAAAGTTTTGAAAATGATAAAAAGTTACGCGGCGCCAGTACCATTTCACAGCAAACGGCTAAAAATTTATACCTCACACCGGAACGAAACTGGCTGCGAAAATTAAGAGAGATTATGATTACCTGGGATATGGAAAAACATCTCAGCAAAACGCGAATTTTGGAAATATATTTAAATTGTATTGAATTTGGGGAGGGAGTTTTTGGGATTAGAAGCGCGGCACAACATTTTTTTAGGAAAACGCCGGAGCAACTTCAATTAGTGGAAATGGTTCGTTTAACAGCAATAATTCCCAATCCATTGGGTTTACATCCCCAAAAGCCAACGCCGGAACTAAAGTGGCGCGCTTACGGAATTCTGAAACGGCTACGGCAGTATCATCGAATTACGGAAAGCGAATACTGGTCGACAAGAAAGCAATTGGATAATTTTTTTAATTAAGAGCCTCAAGCCGAAGTTTGAGACTCGAAAATCTATTTATTTGAAGGAAAGTGTCAAACTAAAGTTTGCACTCCTATACTAACCAGCGAATCAGACCCATTTCGGAAGAATTGATAAGCCGCTTATGATACGGCAACACGCGAACCGTATATTTATAATTTCCGCTATTAGAAGGCGTTATGATCGCTTCGTATAAATAGGTATTATCTTCCAGGTCTTTTTTCTTAACCATATCCACGAATTCGGTTTTGGCTTCTCGCAATGGATCGCTGAATTCCTGGATCATATACACTTGAACCTTTATTTCCGATGGGTGGATGTCGCCCAGGTTTACAATTGCGCGTAATTTTATCGGATCGTTAAATTTTAATACGATTTCTTTTTCCAAATCAATTGAATCATCGATATGGGCTGCAACGCTCGCCCAGGAACTCCCCATCTTTTCCCGCCAGGAAGAAAATTCCTTTGCCAAAGCAAAATGGTCTTTTGCAAATTCCTGTCCCTGGATCAACGCCGGGATATACATCTGGTTTACATAATCTTTTACCATTCGATGGGTATTAAACATTGGCGATACTGTCGCGAGAGAATGCTTCATCATATCAATCCAACCATTGGGAAGGCCGTCATCGCCCCGGTCGTAATACAATGGGGCTAAATCGTTTTCTAAAATATCATAAATTGCATCGCTGTCCCAACTATCCAATTCGTCTAATTCGCTATAATCTTCGCGGTCGCCAAAAGCGAAACCGTTTTTTCCGTTATATCCTTCAACCCACCAGCCATCTAAAACGGAAAAATTGATACCGGCGTTCATGCCGACTTTCTGGCCGCTGGTGCCGGATGCTTCTTGCGGGCGGCGGGGGTTATTTAACCAAACATCGACACCGGAAACCAGATCGCGTGCCAGCCCCATTTCATGATTTTCGACAAAAAAGACTTTGCCGCGAAAACCATCTTCCAGGGAAAGCTCATGCAGCGTTCGAATTAGCGCTTGCCCGGGAACATCTTTTGGATGCGCCTTACCGGCGAAAATGAGCTGGATTGGCCGTTGCGGATCGTTCAGGATTCTTTTTAATCGCGCCTTATCCCGGAAAATTAATGTTGCTCGTTTATACGTGGCGAACCGGCGAGCAAAACCGATTGTCAATACTTCCGGTTTTAACATATCTTCCAGGCGTAGCATTTGTAGCGTGCCCACTTTGTTGCGAACTACTTGTTCCTGGAACCGCTCTTTTAAATGGCGCAACATTTTTTGCTTGATAGCCAGTTTGGTTTCCCATAATTCCCTGGCAGGAATGCCGAATACACCTTTCCAAAAGACCAACTCATCGACGTGATTTACCCACTCTTCTCC
>CAXHHS010000900.1:0-3245 GCA_964015645.1 uncultured bacterium | reverse complement strand
GTCGTTCTCCTCACGGTGCATGTAAAGATGTGTATAAACCATAGCCCTACGGGACGATTGAAAAGGAGGCTAATAACTGTGATTAAAACAATATCAGTCGTCCCTACGGGACTTTAAATAATACCAGAATTTATTACCCAGGAATAAATTTCTGGGCTATTCTCAGCCATCCCTACGGGATGAAGATATTTACATGTTGCGTAAAATATGTAATTTGTACCATGCTTGTTTTAATGGCGGTAACTTTAATAAAAACAATGAAAAATGAAAAGCAAATAATTTGCATTTTATAAAACCCGGATAACTTTTCAAAGTCCGATTATCGTCAAATGAAAAATGTAAATCAAACGAATCCACCGCTAATAGCCGAATGGCTGCTGGAACGCTTTTTCCCGGATGAAGGCAATTGCACGACTGCCGGTGATCTCGCGGAAGTTTATTCGACCATCGCCACAGAAGAAGGCGTGTACCGAGCGCAAGTATGGTATTGGGGGCAAGTGGCAAAAGCAATTCCGGCATTTTTCAAAAATTTAACATATGGGAGCATGCTTATGTTAAAAAACTACTTAAAAGTCGCCTGGCGTAATGTGTTGAAAAATAAAGCGTTCTCTTTTATTAACATCGCCGGATTGGCAGTCGGGATAACGGCTTTTTTGCTGATTGCCCAATTCGCCGGTTTTGAGTTGAGTTATGACAGCTTCCACGAGCAAGGGGAACGAATCTATCGAGTTACGACCGATACCTATCGCGAAGGCGAATTGCTGGTTCGCGGCGCCCATACGCCCAATGCCCTCGGCCCGGCGTTACAGGCGGATTTCCCGGAAGTTGAGGATTATGCCAGCGTTTATTTATTGCAGGATTGCCGGTTTCTACGGCCAGTGGATGAAGCTGCGGTGTCTTCGCAACCCGTCAAGTATCGAGAAAAACGCGCAGTGTTTGCAACAGCATCATTTTTAAAGCTGTTTTCATTTCCGATGGTGTTGGGAAACCCGCAAACCGCCCTGGAAAACCCGCAATCCGTGGTAATTTCCGAATCCGCAGCCCGCCGCTATTTTCCCGATCCCTCCGCTGCTGCCGGTTACAAAAACCCCATCGGTAAATCGCTGGAATCCTGCTGGTTTCGCGATAATGGGCTAACGGTAAGCGGGGTGATGAAAGATGTGCCCTTCAATTCCCATTTGAAATTCGACTTCATCATCGCGGAAGATTTTGATAAAGAATACTGGCCGTTGAGCTGGAAATACAAGGAATTTTACACCTACATTTTATTAGCGCCGGATGCCGAGCCGCAGCAGTTGGTGGCCAAGCTGCCGGCGTTCAGCCAAAAATACCTGGCAGCGGATAATCCCGATCAATATATCATTCAACCCCTGCAAGACATTCACTTGTACTCAGAAAAATCGCAGGAAGCGGAGGCCAATGGCAGTGCTGCCATCGTTTATTCTCTGCTGACGATTGCCGCCATCATCATTTTGTTAGCCTGGGTAAACTATATCAACCTTTCTACTGCCAGGTCGCTGGAACGAGCAAAAGAGGTCGGTATGCGAAAAGCAATGGGTTCTGCTCGCTCGCAACTCATCAAACAATTTTTATTCGAATCTTACCTCATCAACACTTTGGCAATGGTGGCAGCCGGGGTATTAACCTGGCTGTTGGTACCGTATTTTGTACAATTGACCGGAAAGCCGTTGAATATAGTTGCTTTTGTAACAAGCCCTTATTTTAGCGGGTTTGCGGGCTTTATTTTGTTAGGGGCGTTTCTATCGGGAGTGTACCCGGCGTTTATTCTGTCCGGGTTTAAACCGGCGGCGGTGTTAAAAGGCGCATTCAGCCATTCTGCCAGCGGGCTTTTTTTGCGAAAAAGCCTGGTTGTTTTTCAATTTGCGATTACGGTGATTTTGGTTGCCGCGACACTGGCGGTATACCAGCAAATCCGCTTTATGCAAGCGAGGGATTTGGGGATCGATATCGACCAAACGCTGGTAATTCAAGCGCCGGATGTTGATGCCGCCGATTCTCTCCACACCAAACTGCGCAACGCCTTTAAAGCGGAAGCGTTGAAACTGCCCGCGGTTCAGCAAGTGGCAGTTTCTACTGCGCTTCCCGGCAGCGGCAGCGGCGACCTCTTTTTACGCACCAACCCGGTAAAACGCGTTGGCGACGATGCAAGTGAGGGCTACGGATTTTATATGTTTGGCGTTGATGAGGATTTTGTCGAAACCTTCGGTTTGAAAATCCTGGCTGGCCGCGATTTTCGACCTGGCGACCGCCCCTGGGTCGATGGCGTTCTGATCAATCAAGAAGCAGCCCGCCTGTTGGGATTTGAAACACCGGAAGTTGCCATACAGCAGCAAATTGTTTGGAGCGCTAAACGAAATTTGGAAATTATCGGCGTTATCAACAATTATCATCACCATTCTTTAAAACAGGCCATTGACCCACTGGTGCTGCGGATTACCCAACCGTTTTATTACCGGTATTTTTCCTTGAAAATCAAAACGGGGCAATTGGAAGAAACGATTGCCGGCATCAGAAAAAGCTGGCAGCGTGTGTATCCCGGCAGCATTTTTTCCTTCTTTTTTCTCGATGAACAGTTCAACAACCAATATCAATCGGATCAAGTGTTTGCAAAGGTGTTTGGCCTGTTCACGATTGTTTCGGTTGTCGTCGCCTGTCTCGGTTTGTTCGGCCTGTTTTCTTTAACATTCCGGCAGCGACTTAAAGAGATTGGTGTGCGAAAAGTATTGGGAGCATCCGTCTCTCACATCATGGTGCTGCTTTCGAAAGATTTTATCCGCTTGATGGCCATTGCTTGCGTTTTGGCGTTGCCAGCAGCGTATCTCGCCATCAACCACTGGCTGGAAAATTACGCCTATCGAATCGTCCCCGGCTGGCAGTTGTTTGTGATCCCTGTATTCCTGATCGCAATATTGGGATTGTTGACAATTAGTTATCAAATGGTCAGCGCTGCGCGGGCGAACCCGGTGGATGTTTTGCGGAGTGAATGATTCGATTTCGGATTTTCGATTTTGGATTTCGGATTTATTTTGATTTGGGATTTTCGATTTCAGATTTCGGATTTTTTGTAAACTTAAAATGAGGATGAATTTATTTTGATAATCGTAACCTCAATAAAAACAGCTAAAAAAGAAAACAAATAATTTGCAATTCATAAAACTCGGATAATTTTCGAAATCCGAAATCCGAAATCCGAAATCCGAAATCCGAAATCCGAAATCCGAAAT
>CAXHHS010000899.1:0-3249 GCA_964015645.1 uncultured bacterium | reverse complement strand
AGCCGGACAACCCGCGATTGCTCCGCCAATGCCTGTAAAATAGACTGGCGAATCCACCATACAGCATAGGAAATGAACTTAAAGCCGCGGGTTTCATCAAAGCGTTTGGCAGCTTTAATCAAGCCCAGGTTGCCTTCGTTAATCAAATCGCCTAAGGAAAGCCCCTGGTTTTGATATTGTTTTGCCACGCTAACGACAAATCGCAAATTAGCCTTGGTTAATTTTTCCAGGGCGATCTGGTCGTTTTGTTTAATCCGCTGCGCCAGTTCAATTTCTTCTGCGGGCGTTAACAAGGGAACTTCACCGATCTCTTGCAAATATTTATCAAGGGATTGGCTTGCTCGACTTACGGTACCTCGTGCCATTCTGTTCTAAGTCCCTCCGTTAAGAGTTAATTGTATTTATGATTTTATGATATTTACAAATCCGTCGCCATTAATACCGATAGAATCGGCGTTGAGTTCCAGCGACAGGCGTCTCATTTTATCTAAAAATTGCTTTTTTTGCAACCCATCTAACGGTTCCGGGCGAAAATCCACCACTTTGTTATACACGTTAATTGGGACGATCTGCGCGGTCATTTGGTTGTCGTCTTGAACGATTGTTTTCAGCAGAAAGCTATCGCGAGCGCTTTCGCTGTAAGAACCAAAGATAAAATTCCCTAAAGAATAAGCGATGAACTTATCTTTATAAAATTCAATACCTTGCACAACGTGAGGATGGTGTCCTAAAATTAAATCTGCTCCGTTATCAATCAACTTATGCGCCAGCTCCTTCTGATAATCTTTCGGCGTATCCCGCAATTCCTGTCCCCAATGGCAGGAAACAATCACAAAATCGCAGGAATCCTTTAACGCCTTTACATCCGCCATTGTAAACTCTTCCCAGGGAAAACAGGTACCGGCAGTGGTATCCGTTGCCCAAAACTCCTCCGGGAATGTTAAACTATAAGAAAGAAACCCCACTTTCTTATTACTGATACTTAATATCGCCGATTTTCTCGCTTCCTTTAGATTTAATCCGGCGCCGGCATATTTTATTTGATGTTTATCCAGCGTTTCGATGGTCTCTTTAAGGCAATCCGGGCCGTAATCCATTGTGTGATTGTTGGCCAGGCTAACCAGGTTAATGTTTCCCGCTAACAAAACATTCACTAAATCCGGCTTTACTTGAAAATTAAATTTTTTTTCAAATGGCTGGCCGGTGGTTCCGAAAGGCGCTTCCAAATTGGTAAAAAAAATATCTGCATCGCCGATAAGTGGTGTAATTCTTTGAAACGGATAGGCATAACCGCTATCGGAAATGACATCTTCTGCCCAGGAACCCATCATCGTATCGCCGGATGCGATGATCGTAAAACTCGCGTTATTGTCGGGAATAAAACCAAAAAAGAGAGCGACTAAACCAACTGCTGCAATAAAAACAGAAATTTTATGTAACGACAAACGAATTTCCTTAACTAAACGCTTTTATTTCTTTTTTTGATGCTAAACAGGCAAAAATGTTACTGTAAAATATAACTACCGGAAAGCAGTGTCACAGTTCTCCGGGTGGGTAAATTCGGTGTTGAGCCTCAAAACCTGGTTATTTAAAATTTGCAGGGAATATCGATACGACAACTATTTTCCACAGCCCCACAAGTTAATAAATCTCAGGTGAAAAATTCCAATAAAAAATATTTTAAGGAAGGAATTCCGTTATAACAACTTTCGTTCCACTTTCTGATGGGAAAATCTCAACTTCATCAATCAAATTCTTTACCAGAAAAACGCCTCGCCCATTTTGCTTTAAGAGGTTTTCAGGATCGGTTGGGTTATCGATCTCATCGGGGTCGAAGCCTTCTCCCTGGTCGATTATTGAAACAATGATGCGATCATCTTTGTAGTCAGCTTGAACGGTAACGGTTTTCTTGGAGTCTTGTTTGTTAGCGTGGATGATGCCGTTATTGACAAGTTCTGTGATGGCAATAGCCATATTGTCGGTTTGATCTTCGGTTAACTTTGCTTTTTTGCAAATCTTATAGATAAATTTTTCTACCTTATCCAGATGCGCAAAATTACTGGCGATAGTCAACTCATCCTGTTTTAGGCCGCTTTTCTTTGCCATATTTCATCTTCTCAATTTATCACGGTTCAAAGAATATAGAAAAAGAAAAGGAATCAATCAAATAATTTTCCTGCTATTCATTATAAATATGTGTTCATCAGCGTAATATGGAGTACCACTTTAACTAAAAAACAATTTTAAAGTTTTTCTTTGCGTCTTATATTGTTCACTTGGGATAAAAAATTGTCAAAATAGCTGAAATGATTATGGAAGAAGCGTTGTCTAATTAAGTTAAGAGTGGCGAAAATTAAGAAATGGCTTAAAGAAAATCGTTAGCCGCTTTTTAAAGTTAGAAGGCTTTAACTCGTTTGCCCGAGAACCAAAATTTGACCGGCAGCGTATCAAGTAAAAAATGAACGATAATTAGAACGATTGGTTTTATGCAAAGTAGCCGGGAACGAAAAATTTTTAGCTTAGCAATTATCATCTCGCTTTTGTTGCACGTTGTCGGGATTATATTGTTGAATATTCCTGGCTTATTCTCGTTTGCCAGTACAAACATAGAGCCGGAAGCGCCGCCAATTGTTTTGGAGTTTGAACGGCCGCCAGAACCCCAACCTCAACAACAGCAGCAACAACCGCTTCCGGAAAAATATTACCAAATTGAAGAAAATCCGAACGCGAATGAAATGAAGCCTACCGATGCCGATATCCTGGCGGAAAAAGCCTCCATCTCCTCTGCACCATTACAACGCGATAATGCCAAACAAGATATATTACCGGAAAATGACTCCAAAACATTATTTCCAAAAGAGTTAGATCAACAACAGTTGGAAGAATCCGAATCCAATAGGGAAGAAATTGACGAAACCGAGCTAACAGAGACGGAAGATAAAAGCGTTAAATTTGAAGACCTTGCCGGAAATGTCTCTTTTCATACCCGGGAATTCTCCAAAGAATTATTAGCTTCACAACCGGAGACCGCTTCTAAAGAGTCATTGCAAGAAGCATCCGAAGCTAAAGAACTACCAGCAGTTTTGGACGAATTCAAAGGCGATCTGGTTGGCGATGTAACAATGAGCACTTACGAGTGGAAATGGGCCCCTTGGCTGTTAGCGTTTAAACAAAAATTCTATCGACATTTATATGTTCGTTCCTGTCTCTTATACACATCTCCGAGCCCACGAGACTCCATTGCATCTC
>CAXHHS010000898.1:0-3256 GCA_964015645.1 uncultured bacterium | reverse complement strand
GCAAAACAATAAAAACCTGCATGAAGCGATCCTTTTAAGTTGCTTAACCGTCGTATAGGTGGCGGTAAGATATTCGCCGGGTGTAACTTGCTGGCATTGCAGATCAGGAATGCTTATAATTTAACGCCAATAAAAATTGATGAAGGCAATATGAACAAAAAAGGGGATAAGTTAAATACTACCGCTTCATTTCCGGCATTCGAAAAATTGCTGGCGGAAATACGGCCTGATTTGCATCGCTACTGCACGCGTATGACAGGCTCGATTCTCGATGGCGAAGATATTGTGCAGGAAACGTATACCAAAGCGTACGAATCGTTCTCCGATCAGCAGAAGATTGCAAATTTGCGCGGCTGGCTTTACAGAATCGCGCATAACAAGGCGATAGACTACCTGCGTGCAAGAAAAATTCGGCAGGCGGAAGAACTCGATGATAAACGTTTAGCAGCGGAGCCTGATCAGCCATTAGAAGCCAAAGAATTAGCTCGATTGACAATATCCGTTTTTCTGAAACTTCCACCGGTACAACGCGCTGCCGTAATTCTCAAAGATGTGCTTGGCTATTCGTTACAAGAAATTTCGGATTTCCTGGAAATTCCGGTAACGTCTGTAAAAGGCGCCCTCCATCGCGGGCGAACAAATTTGCGCACGCCCTCCGGCGGTTTTCGGGAGAAGCCTCGCAATCTGGCAAAGCAGGAACTGCGATTGCTGGAAAAATACGTAGACCGATTTAACGCCCGGGATTTTGACGCTGTCGGCCAAATGCTCGCGGATGACGTTCACCTGAACCTGGTTGGTCGCCAGCGAACAAGCGGAGAAAAAGTCAAAGGGTATTTGAGTAACTACAATAGTGTTAGTGATTGGCTGCTTTCCCCCGGAATAGTCTCCGGGCAACCGGCAATTTTGGTTTTGAATCCGGAAAAACCAAAAGACCCGCCGCAATACCTTATGTTCATTTATTGGAATAATGCAGGTAAAGTCGCCAGGATTAGTGATTTCCGTTATGCCAGGTATGTTATGCAGGATGCTGAGATTTCAAATGAATCGGATTAATTCTAAGAAGCCATCATAGAAGTTGACCTTTACGCCACAAAGTCACGAAGACACTAAGTTTCACTAAAATATTTTAAATCTTCTTTGTGCAGCTTGGTGCCTTGGAGGCTTTTTCCGAAGGAACCACTTCGTGGATGGCAATTTTTAAAACGGCCTCTACTAAGAAAAAAGGTGTTTATAATTTCATTATCATAAACGAAGGAGTTAAAAATGAAGGTAATTATGGTTCGTTACAAAGTTAAACCCGATCAAACCGAAAAGAATAAGGATTATATTCGGAAAGTTTTCGCTGCATTGGCTAAGCAAGCGCCGGCAAATTTCAGATACTCCTCCTTTGTTATGGAGGATGGCGTTTCTTTCGTACATATCGTTGCCAATAGTGGCGATTCTAATCCACTTGCAGATTTGCCAGAGTTCAAGGAATTTACCGCCGAGATCAAAGCTCGATGTGAGGAGCCACCGGTTGCGACGCCGTTGCAGGAAGTGGGCGCTTACAATTTTTTTGTGTAAACTTCCGTTTAATGCGGTGGTATCAAATATCGCTTCGTATTAGCTGTTCGCTACTGAACATATAGTGTTGTATTATCGAACGTTCAGGGAATTAATATATAATTTTTGAGCCTGTAACTTCATAAAAAACAATATTGGTATGGTTGTTGATGCGCATAGCGCAAAGAGCATGGCGCACAGCGCACTTAATTTTAGCTCTGCTCCATGCACTTAGCGCTATGCAAGGAGTCCTTTATGCTCAAAAATTATATCATCACCGCATTTCGTAATTTAATCAAATACAAATATTACTCCCTCATCAACATTTTGGGATTGTCTATCGGAATTGCCGGCTGTTTGCTGATGCTGCTGTATGTGATTGATGAGCTGAGCTACGACCGTTTCCACGAAAAAGCGGATCGAATTTACCGCTTGAACCTCGATGGCGTTTGGGGTGGTGAGGAAACGCGCGGCAGCACCTCTCCGCCGCCACTGGCAAAATTGATGGTAGACGAATTCCCGGAAGTACAAACCGCCGCCCGTATCTTTCGCCCTGGTGACGTTGTCGTTCGCCATCAAAATACCTTTTTTACGGAAAGCGGTTTGTTAGCGGTCGATCCCGATTTTTTCAACATCTTCAGTTTTGAGATGCTCGAAGGCGATCCAAAAACCGCATTGGCTGATCCCAATTCAATCGTTATTACGGAAGAAACCGCCGCCAAATATTTTGACAATCAACCGGCGATGGGCAAACTGTTGAATATCGGCGATGATAAAAGCGCTTTCAAAATTACCGGCATCGTCAAATCACCGCCGTCGAATTCTCATTTCGATTTTGATATGTTAGCGCCCATCGAAGCCTACCCGGTCGTTAAACGCTTTGGTTGGAGCTGGATTTGGCTGCAAGTGGTTACTTACGTGGTTTTGGAAGAAGGCGCTTCCCCCGCCGCCGTTAACGCTAAAATGCCGCAATTAACCGCCACCCACGGCAGCAAAGTTATCGAACGATTTTCCGGGCTTTCCTTCGATGAATTTATCAGCACCGGCGGACGCTGGCACTGGGAATTGCAGCCGTTAACCGATATACGCCTTTACTCCCAAGAGGTTGGCAATCGCCTGGGCACCATCGGCGATATCAAAACGGTTTATATCCTCTCCATCATCGCATTGTTTATGATTTTGATTGCCTGCATCAACTTCATGAATCTTTCTACCGCGCGTTCGGCCAATCGCATTAAAGAAGTCGGCGTTCGCAAAGCGCTCGGTTCTTATCGCAGCCATCTTATCGGGCAGTTTTTGTGCGAATCGATGCTGTTTAGCTTTATTTCCACCACCCTGGCATTGGGACTGGTGGAACTGGCGCTGCCCTTTTTTAATGAAATTTCCGGAAAACAATTGGCATTCAATTATTTACAGCACGCCTGGTTATTCGGAAGTTTGATTGGGCTGACTGCATTTGTCGGGATTGCCGCCGGTAGCTACCCGGCGTTTTATTTGACAGCGTTTCAACCGGTGCTGGCGTTAAAAGGGCAACGTGCCATCGGCGCAGATGGCCGATCATCCTACCTGCGAAAAATCTTAGTTGTATGCCAATTTGCAATTTCGAGTGGGTTGATCGTCTGCACTTTGCTGGTATATCAACAATTAAAGTTTATCCAAACCAAAGACCTGGGGTTTGATAAGGAAAACGTCATCATCGTCAATAACACCGAGC
>CAXHHS010000897.1:0-3261 GCA_964015645.1 uncultured bacterium | reverse complement strand
TACACCAAGAAGCTCGTCGGCAGCGTCAGATGTGTATAAGAGACAGTTCCAGGTAAACGCTGGCATTGTATTCCACACATGCAACCGTAATAAATATTATCAATACCAAAACCGCTAACCTGGGCATCACAAACCTCCTTGTTTGTTTTTACTCATCAAAAATTTGAGACCTTATGCTAAAATAAATATAAATTTGGTGATGTGTTAGAAAACAGGATTTTCAAAACGAATTTAATAGCACGAAAACCTTCCCGGTTGTATCGCTTTTGATAATTCCTTATATTGGCGCGTTAAAAAATAAAGAACCGATTTACTGCGAGGCTGTTTGGAAATTCACCACTAAGCCACGAAATCTCCCACGTAAGTGGTGGCTTACGCCAAAAGAATCACGAAGAAATATTGAAATGCTTAGTGAAACTTAGTGGCTTGGTGGCTTATTCCAAAGGAACCACTTTGTGGGTGGCATAAAATCAAGTTTTTCATAAACGCTCTGGTAATTTCTTAAACTCGGATGTTGTAAAAAATGTCAAAAAAAATCGCCTTTTACACTTTCGGCTGCCGTTTAAACCAGGCGGAAACCGCCATCATCCAACAGGGGTTTGATAAAGACGATTACGAAATCGTCGATTTCAAACAATCCCCGGATGTAATGATTGTAAACACCTGTACCGTAACGGAAAACGGCGATGCCGATACCCGGCGTTTGGTAAACAAAATTCGCCGGATCAACCCGGAAGTGGAAATTGCCCTGGTCGGCTGCCAGGCACAGGTACAACGAGAAAAGCTGCTGGCGTTACCGAATGTTAAATGGGTCGTCGGCAATGCTCGTAAAATGGAGATGGAAAAAATTCTCAGCGAAAGTGGCAGCGACACTCCGCAGCTCATTACCCCGGCAATTCGCAAAGAAAGTTTTACCATTCCTTTCATCGGATTTGACGACAAACATACCCGTGCCAACCTGAAAATCCAGGATGGCTGTGATTTCTTCTGCTCCTTCTGCGAAATTCCCTACGCCCGCGGCCGCGCTCGCAGCCGGGAATTTGATGATATTTTAAAGGAAGCAAAAGCGCTTACTGCCGCCGGGCATCACGAGTTGGTGTTAACCGGCATCAATATTGGCACCTACAATTTCGATGGCAAAACGTTAGTCGATGTACTGGCTGCATTGGAAAAAATCGAGGACCTTTGGCGCATCCGCATTTCCTCCATCGAACCAACCACTATTGCCAATGAGGTTGTCGATTTTCTCGCCGCTAAGTCTAAACTTTGCAACTATTTACACATCCCCATCCAATCCGGAAACGATGAGATTTTACGAGGGATGAAGCGCAAATATACTGTGCAAGAATTCGTCGATTTTTTGATGATGGCACACCACAAAGCGCCGGAAGCCTGCCTCGGCACCGATGTTATCGTCGGGTTTCCCGGTGAAACCGATGCCTGTTTCGAAGAAACGTACAACCTGCTCTTGGATTTGCCGTTTGCCTATTTCCACGTTTTCAGCTATTCCGACCGCGACCATGCCAAAAGCAGCAAACTAGACGCCGGCCTCAAAATGCCGCGCGAAACGATTATCGAGCGCAGCCGCAGGTTGCGAGAATTGAGCAATCGTAAACGCCGGGTATATTTCCAAAAGAATATCGGCAAAACCGAATTGGTGCTTTTCGAGCAGCAGAAAAACGCAATGTGGAACGGTTTAACCGATACTTACATTCGGGTAAAAGTAAAATCGGATTGGGATTTGACCAACCAACTGCTCCCCGTAACCCTGCAAGAAATTCAAAATCAAGCAATGATCGGCACTCTCGCCTGAAGGATCTTTTCAAACAGAGTCACTCCTACAGGAACTCCTCTGGAGAAATACGCCAAGATTCGCAAAGAAAAAAGTTGCCGGTGTGGTTTAAATCACCGGTATTATCTCTATAAATTCTTACCTAATTCTGATTAAAATAGTAATTCCGAGCTTAATTGGTGGAATCATTATTCGGCAGAAGAGTTTCAAATCATTCTGCTGAATAATCATTCTGCTATAAAATACAAAGGCGTTGAAACCTCAATGTTGAGTAGATTTTTTCAACCATTCTGCATTTTAGCAGTAATGTTACTGTTTTACAACAGCGTTGGAGCACCATCAAAACGGGATGGATGCCTTACTTGCCACCAGGGCATTATGCAATTTACCGATGGCAAGATGATGGAAAAGATTAAATCGCGTGGTGAAAAATATGGCGACCCGGATGGCTGTGTAGTTTGTCACGGCGGTACGCCCCTGACGAATCTTGAAGACGAAGCACACCGGGGCGCACCGGCAGCTTTAAAAGCATCCCAGGGGCCACAACGATTTTATCCCAACCCAGGAAACCTGTTTGTAGCACAATATACTTGCGGGCAATGTCACGACAGCTATGTGCAACGGCTCCGGAAAACATTAATGAGCACAAAAACCGAGGCGATCCATCGCAATCGCTGTATTTTCGCACTTAAAAAACGATCCGGGAAAGAAAATCAACCCGCAAAGTCGTTCAGTGAAACCGCTTTTCAAGATGAAGATGGTTTGATACCTGCCGTTGGTTCCGCTGAATATAAAAACTTTATGACAACCCTCGTTTCGAATCCCGAGTTGTTTACAGAGCAACTCTTTTTACTGCCGGTTTTCGAAGCCGGCGACTCGCTGATGGGCGAAAACCCTCAATGCCAGGATTGCCATGCAAACCGGAAATCGATTGAGATGATGGAAGACGAGCACGGCAATGGTTGTTCATCTTGCCACGTGCCGTATCGCAGCGGCGGCTACTATTCGGGTAGCGATCCTACCATCAATAAATTGCAGCCGGGAAAACTATTGATTCACCGGCTGCAAGGCTCTGCCAATACCCGTGTTAAGCTACAGGCACAATCGGAAGAAACAGAGATTGAATACATAAGTTATAGTGGTATTTCGCCTGACAACTGTTTTACCTGCCACCATGATGTTCGGGAAGAAGCATTAAACCCCTATGGCACCATTATGTCGCACTACGGCGGCCTTCATCATGCCGAAACCGGCAGCGCTTTATTATGCCAGGATTGCCATACAACCATCGAGATGCACGGCGACGGAAATATTCCGCTGACTTCTCACGCTCAAATGGAAGTGAAATGCGAAGATTGCCATGGCACAGTAGCGCAAGCCCCCTGGGAATTGCCATTGGGATTCGGGGAAGCATCTAAAAATCGAAAAGAAAAGCCGCGCGGTTTAACACATCAGTTGCTTGATGTAAA
>CAXHHS010000896.1:0-3266 GCA_964015645.1 uncultured bacterium | reverse complement strand
ACGAGATGCACTGGAGTCTCGTGGGCTCGGAGATGTGTATAAGAGACAGCTTTAGCTGCTTGCGACCGGAAAGAAACCGCTAAAGAAAATCCTCAAATTCCCGGCGGCATATTTACCAATACACTCCTGGATGTTTTAAAAAACACCCCGGCTGATCTTTCCTACAAAGATGTTTTTCTGCGCTCCCGCTCTACGGTTCGCAAACGTGCCATGAACCAATCTCCGCAATTTGATACCTATATGAATTTTAATGCGAACGAGGGATTCCTCGGTGGGCCGGCGGTACAATCGGAACGATTTATTGTTGAATTTACCGGAGAGTTTTGGAAGCTGGCACACGGGGCGATTTACGGCCTTCCTAACGATCCGGAGAAAACCGTGGAATTGGCGCTTTATGCCGAAGATGAACCGGATAAACTCGCTGGAACCGCCGCAACAACGGTTGTAGGGCCAACAGAAAGCGAAATCAAACTCAATTTTAAAGGCCACTTTGGAAAACGTTACCAGGCAGAGATTACCAGTTTTCCGCTTCCACCGGCGCAAGTTTACCTGGAAGGCGACCAGAAAAGTAAACAGATTATCGAAAAGGCTTTGGATGAAAACAAATCCTTGAATGCGATATTTAGCGATGTGGCTGAAGGCTTGAAATATGGGCTGTTTGCTGCGAATGGCAACATCAAACTAGAACAATTGCAAACCGGCCAAACAATTCAATGGGTTGATGGCATATCGACAGAATCTGCCAACGGGATTTTCGAGTCGCTGCAAACGGTCTTGAATTGGGAGAAAAACCTTGCGCTGCAAAATGATGCCACCGCAATGGATCCATCGAAAGTAGATTATCATTTTTCTGAAATATTAGCAGATGGCTCCGAACATATTTATGATGGAGGAGAAGTTGACCTGGATTTTGTAGAAACCGGGGATGATGATGAAGACATCGACTTCAATGTAAAATGCCGTAACCGCACCTCCCAGGAATTACATATTGCCCTGTTCCACTTCTCTAAGGAATTTGGCGTTACCCAAATCTATAACAACCCGTTAATACCAGGAGAGGAATTTGTCATCTTGAATCACCTTGAAAAAGATAGGTTCATGTATCTCGACGAGGATGAGAATGAAACGATTGAAATTTTCAAATTAATTGTCAGCACGGAAAAAGTGGATAGCTTTTATTTTGAGCAGGATGAATTGGAGATTGGTGAGAAAATTGACGATGCACCAACGCGCGCAATTGGGAAGAAAAATAAAAAGAAAAAACTATTTAAAAATGAGTGGTTTACCAAAACCATCCGCGTGCGTCTAATCCGGAGAGTGGATGAAGTTAGCGAAAGAGACATCTCTCTGGCAAATGGCCAAATTACTATCAAAGGCCATCCTTCTGCCAAAGCAAACCTGAGTATTAGCGCTGCAAAAACCAACAGTCGCAGCGTGGATGATAACACAGGGTTTTATCAATTCCTGGAGCAGCACGGTCTGAATCTGCTCGATTTCGCCCCGGCGACTCGTGACGCTGAAAATGCCGGATTGGGAGAGAATATCCTTGAATTAACCGATATTCAAAATGCCGAGGCATTGGCGAAAAATCCATTGGAGCTGGAACTGAATACTGCCTTAGCGGAAGATGAGTACATCTTACCCCTGGTTTTCGATGGCGAAGATATTCTCCTGGCCGGTGAGTTTGAGAAGGATGACCGGGGATTTACTCACATTAGTATCGACCATATTCCGGAAATAAAAGATAACCGCCGCAGCCTGGGGAAAGCGCTAAAGCTTTATTTCTTTAAGACTTACCTCAAAAGAGATAATGTCAATCAATTATGCTGGGTGGAATATAAAGATGACGGCTCCGTAAAACGCCACAAAAGCAATGTGGCCAATAAAATTGCAGAGGCCAAAAATATTATTCTGTTAGTTCACGGAATTATCGGCGATACGGATGTAATTGCCAAAGGGCTGCCGCTGGCCTGTGGCGAAAAAGGAAATACGCTCAATCAACAATTTGACTTGGTATTGGCGTACGATTATGAAAATCTTTCCACGCCCATCTCCGACACTGCCGCTCGATTAAAGCAGCAATTAGAGGTCAACGGTATTTCCGAAAATGATGATAAACGGTTGACGATTTTGGCTCATTCCATGGGCGGCCTGGTGTCTCGCTGGTTTATAGAGCAATTGGGTGGCAATAAGATCGTCGATCACCTGGTAATGTGCGGTACTCCCAATAACGGATCGCCATTTGGTAAAGTGGATCGCGCTCTTAAATTATTTCAGGCGCTGACGATGGTCGGCATCAAAACCTTTCCGCCGTTGGCAAGTTACGGCGGGGCTATTATGGTGGCCTTAAAACGTTTGAAAAAAATTACCCCCACCCTCGAAATGATGAATCCTGATTCGGATTTCATTAAAACACTCAACGGCAGTGGCGACCCCAGTATTCCCTATACTATCCTGGCCGGGGACATCGAGGAGTACGAAGAAACCGGCGAAGCGGCAATCGCTAAACTACTGGATAAAGTGGGCAAAGGTATGTTATTTGATGTTCTTTATGGGAATCAACCACACGATATTGCCGTAAGCGTTGATAGTATTTTAAGTGTAGACAACAACCGCACACCTACCCCGCAAAAATCGAATGTGGCCTGCCATCATTTAAACTATTTTATCTCACAACAAGGATTAAAGGCGCTCGCAGCTGTCAAGTGGTAAAATCTATATACAAGCCCAAAATTATAGGAGAGGACAGGGAATGGAAAATGCTGCCGGCTCTTTTAACTCTCAACCGGTTAGGAGCAGGAAAGGGGTTTTTCTATTATTAACCATTTCTTTGCTCTTTGTATGCGGTAGTCTAAATTCAACCCCACAACAATCAAACACCCAGGAGCAAATCAGTAAAGGCGCAGATACTGTCGTCGTAAAAATAGCAGAACCTCCCGAGAAAATACCAGACACCACCCCCTGGAAACTCATCGGGGGAATTGCCGGCTTCACGATTTTTACCAGCATCGTAGTCTGGCTGCTTTTTTTTCGCAAACCGGAAATCATAAATGTAAACCGGATTACCCGCCAACTTATTATTTTGCTTCTTCCGTTATTGATTCTTGCATTTGCTTTATACTTCTCCTCTGACAAACAAAGCGATTCTTTCAATAATGCGCTGCAAATTTTAGGTTTGATCATTTCCGTCGTTATCGCCCTGGCTTCTACAACCTTCGTCTCAAACTTTATGAGTGGGCTGATGCTGCGCATTGTTGGTAATTTTA
>CAXHHS010000895.1:0-3268 GCA_964015645.1 uncultured bacterium | reverse complement strand
CGAGGCAAGGCGAAGTCCTGTGGTAAGGCAAGCTTAGAATTGTAAACATAACCAGGTTTGGAAATGAAAAATTTGATAATCCCATTTGTAATAATTCTTTTTGGCGCTATAGGTGCTTTTTACCCGTTGCGATTTATGATAGAAACCGGAGGGGGAATCGAAAATTTCAAAAGTATCGCTTTCTCAAATTGGGAATCGCCAAAGACGATCTACACTTTTCAAATTACAAATAAGGAGGATAGTGTATTTTACTTTAATATTTATTACCGGAAATATTATAAAATATTGAGGTATGATGCTGAAAAAGGAAGCGAGTTAGTCCGGGAGGGTCTGAAAAATGGACCTGCCTATTTTGACCCGGATTCAACAATCATATCTTACGATTCCACGATGCTCAAAATCGATTTCAATCGAATTACACCTCTCAAAGCAGGCACGACAGAGATAGTCATTCAATTACCTTGTGAAGAGAGAATGATTCTGTTGAGCATCATCGAGTCGAATAATAAATTAATTGTTCAAAAAATTAGCCCATGAGAGTTGAATCCAAATGAAAACAGTTTTACTAAAAATGATAAAATATTTAGGCGCCGGCATTTTTACTTTTGCTACCGGAACAATGCTGTGTTGGTATTACTTTAATGACACTCTTTATGTCCTAAATATACGGCAAGAACTAGTTGGGGCCTGGATTCTCATGTTATGTTTTGCTCTATGCGCATTTTATTTCAAAGATCGCCGCCCAGGACTAAAACAGCTTATTGGTTTACTGGCAGCATTGGGGCTATTTTTCCACTTTATTGGCGCCACATATTATTTTCTGAAAGATCTTGATTCTTTCCTTTCGGCATTGAAATCATATCATGGTGTGCCAATTGAACAATATTTTGATTTTGATTGGACTTTCCGTAGAACATTATCTATTTACAAATTATTATATTGGAAAATAACATCCGCCTTTGTTCTTTTTGTTATTATTGTTTGGGCCTTGACCAAAAACAAAAAGTAAGTTTATATCATCGATTTGTCTTGTCGAATATAAACACCAAATGCCGCCACAACCGTTCCGCCCAGGCCGTTTCCGAGTGATTAGCCTTTTTGTAAAATGAGAATCGAAAATCTTTTCCTTCACAAATTCCTTTATTTCGCAAAATCCGCAGCACCTTTTTGCAGCCTTTGTGCAGCAGTCTTTCCCCGCCAATTCCGCCGCAGTCCATGTAAATTCGGAGAGGGGATTGCGGTGGTTTACTTCTTTTTAGCAGTTTAATCGCTTGATTTTTACGGAATATGAAAGAGGGCGATAAACACCCGGCCATCGAAAAAACCTCCGGGTGATTCCATGCCAGGAGGAACGAAACCAATCCGCCCATAGAAGAGCCGATGGTTGCGGTGTGTTCCCGCCCCGGCAGCGTTCGATAAATTTTATCGATAAGCGGCTTCAACTCGTTGATGATAAACTCCCGGTACAACTTGCCTTTGGGAGAAGCGGAATATTCCTCCAACCGCTCCGGCGTATTGTAAATTCCGACGATAATAATTTCGCGGATTTTTCCTTCTTCAATTAAGTCGGTAGCGGTTTCATCCGCCTCCCAATCCACGCCGGTGTAGGATGTTACCGGGTCGAAAATATTTTGCCCGTCGTGCATATAAAGCACCGGGTAGCGGTTTTCGGACGCGTCATCGTAACTCAGCGGCAGCCAAACAATAATATCGCGTGGCTGCAATCCTTTTGCCTTAAACTTCCGGTGAAATTTTACCGTGCCGGTAATGCGGTCTTCCGGCTTGCTTTCAACAATCCTGCCATTTTCTTCATTTTCCGAAAGCGCCAAATCTCGCCAATTCTCGATGTGGAGTGTAAGTTTTTTATCGCTATTAACTGTAGCAGTAAAATTCGGCAGTACTTTTCCCTCTGCGTCTGCCGCCTCTGTGTGCCAGGAGCCGCGGGTAATTTTGAATTCCAGTTTGCTATTCCTGCGCAGCAAAAATTGGCGGCACCAACTGCCGTCATCCTGTTTTTCTAACGGAACCAACTCCGGCATCCAACTTCCGAGTAGATCATGATTGCCAACGATATAAACTTTATCACCTTCCGGTAAAATTTTCGGAATTATCTGAATCGTTACTACCTGTTTGCGTTGCATAAACCTCATTATCAATATTAATCCGACTAAAAAAATTATTAAAACAAGCCAAATCATCGGAGACATACAGCGTTCCTTTAGAGGTTTAGCGAATATCGGTGGTTACATTTTTTCTAAAAAAGTAAAGCAGCGGCCGCCATACCCGTTTGGCCCAGGCTTTTTCATTGTGTTCTGCCTGTTCGTCGCAAAACCATATCAAATTCTCCCCCAATACAAATCCTTTTTGTTGGAGAGCGGCTAACATTTTGTCACACCCATATTGCAGCGTATCTTCCACACCAACACCGCCGTTATCCATGTAAATTCGGATTTTTTTAGGCGGGCCATTATCGTTTTCCACCAGGTTAATCGATTTATAGTCCTGGTAAATAAACGCCGGAGAAAGGCAACCAGCTTGTGAAAAAATCTCCGGGCGATACCACGCTAACAAAAATGAAATCAGCCCGCCCATCGATGATCCCATTGTCGCCGTATGTTCGCGTCCCGGCAGCGTACGATAATTGGCGTCTATAAACGGCTTTAACGTATCGATCAGAAATTCCATATAGGCATGCCCGGTAGGCGTATCGGAATATTCAATAGAACGATCTGTGGTATTATAAATCCCGACAATAATAATTTCCCTCATTTTTTCGGCATTTATCAAACTGTCAGCCGTTTCGTCGATCTGCCACTCCATTCCCAGGAATGATGTCGCAGCTTCGATAATATTTTGCCCGTCGTGCATATAAAGCACCGGGTAGTGTTGTTGTTTATTTCTTACGTACCCGGGGGGAAGCCACACGATAACATCGCGAGGTTTGATATTCTTTCCTTTCATTTTTCGATGATATTTTACGGTTCCGGTAATTTGGCGCTTTGGGCGGAAATCATCATCTTTCCAGGCATTGATTCGGAAGAAAAGTGTGGTATCACTTTCGACATCCAATGTGTGATTTCCAAATACACTTCCATCATCGCGCAACGCTTCTTGCGTCCATTTACCTAAGGTAAATTTAAATTCCAGGTGAGCGCCTTCCGGGATCGTAACTGATTTTTGCCAGGTACCATCTGGTTGTTTTTCCAGTGCAATCTTTCCGCTGTCTCTTATACACATCTCCGAGCCCACGAGACTCCATTGCATCTCG
>CAXHHS010000894.1:0-3272 GCA_964015645.1 uncultured bacterium | reverse complement strand
AAATAAGGAAATGGACGGGGTAAGCGATTTCGAGGCCGGTAAAAAACGCCGAAATGGTTTGCTCGTTGCCGTTATTTTGATCGGTTCCGAAGGCGTAATAAAACGCCGGGCTGAACACCCATCGTCCCCAATGCCCGGCGGAGGCGAATCCGGCATAAAACACATCGAGATCGCTTTCGGGATTGGAGCGGTCGCGGTTGTAGTGAAAATTGAATACGGTGTTGAAACCGGCCTTTAAAAAATCTTCCCAAAACAGGTTAAAAAAATAGACATCCTGGTTCTGCGAATCAAATGTCAGCAAGCCATTTTCCTTTGCCCGTAAATCGACAAAGGCCATCGCCCACTGAAAACGGTTTTGGGCAAGCTCGCCAAAAAGCTGGTAGCCGAGGTTAAAATCCTGGAAGATGAAGGCGTTAAAATCCGTTTTAAAAAATTGAATGCCGTTGCGGGTGGCGGTAAAATCGAAATTGCGGCCAACGTTAAACAGCTTTAACTCGCCAAAGAGTTCCAGCAGGGCAAAATCTTCCGCATCCTTCCCATTGCCGCGATTAAAGATCGCTTTGCCGGTGCCTTTGATACTCCATTTCTTTGGCTCAAAAACCGTTGTGCCACGGAAAAACTCCAGCGAGGTTACCACATCATTGTTGACTTGTGTAGCGGCATTTTCCTGGTTGTTGAAAAGCGCTTTCGGCACATACACGCCGGTCAGTACCATAAAAGTACGCTTACCCAAAAAAGGGAAATCGCCCTTCAGTGGATTCTGATTGTAGGGATCGAAAAGCGATGGGTTGTAAATACCCAACTCCGATAAAATTCCCCAACGGCTGGAGCGTCGCTGCAAATGGGTCATCTGCCAGGTGGGCAAACTCTGCGGCGGCGCGCTGGCCGGGGAAAATCGCGGGTCGGGGCTATCGCCGGACTCCGGTTCGTTGCCGCTAGCGAGAAGGCCGGCAGTTGCGGTTAATAAAATTATCAGAATTAAAACTATAAACTTCATGATCAAAACCTCCGGGTTTAGTAAAGCTGAAAAATTTCCCTCCTTTTGTTTAGTATGTTAAACCTCTCACCGCATCGTTACCTCCAACCGTATATCCTGCTTATGGCATTCCGAACAGGTTTGCGGCCCGGCGTTTTCCTCCCGGTGGCAGGTGCGGCAAGTGTTATGGAAGGCTTTTTCGCGGCTAACAACCAGTGTCGATTCGAATTTGTGGCAATTGCCGTCGCTGCAATTTGTGGGACGAAAACCGGGTTGGGTGGTGTGATGGCATACCTGGCAAACGCTGCCTTCGCCTTCCATTCTCACATTATTGACAACATGCGCCAGGTGCGGAAAAAAGACTGCCCCGCGCTCGCCGGTACGGTTCAAAATCCACTCTTTGGCGATACCGGCTAACAGCGGATTGTTAGATGTTGGCGTTATCGGAGCTGTGGTGGGCGTACCCTGGCTGAAGTTCGTTTCCGGCACTTCCTCCGGCGGCGGAGGCGTTACCAGCGCTGTAAGCTCGGCATCGGAAATTGGTTCCGGTTGTTCGACTGGTTCTCTTTCACCGATGATTGGCTCTTGCTCTGGATCAACAACTTTTACGGTGAATTCCGTTTCCCAATGGCGGATCGCTTTCGAAAATTCCAGAACGTTAAACGGTTTGTAGGTTGGGCTTAAGGTGTTGTGGCAAGAACGGCAGAGTTTGTCGCGGTCTTCCAGGTTGCGATAAACACGAAAGCCCATTGCTGCCAGGGCTGCTTGATCGGCATCTTCCTTATAGTGCTCGTGCAAATAATCACCACCGGGGCCGTGACAGGTTTCGCAGCCCACACCGTCTGCATCGCGATATTTGGGACCCAATCGCTCCGGCGGTACACCTAATGCTGTCACATGGCATTTGCGGCAGCGCCAATTGGTTACCGGATCGACAATGCCGCGTTTCTTCGCAAACGCTTTGGTGTAATTGCGGCTGAGGGTTTGGAATGCCGATGAATGAAAATGATCGCGCCAGACGCCGTACGGTCCTTTTGCAAAACCGGCGTGCGGCTCATCGTGGCAGGAAATGCAAGCGGCAACGCCGAGATATTTCGCAGAAATACCTTCGATGACTGTCGGTGTTTTGGCACCGCGGTATTCATCCGGGTTAACGTGGGTGTAGGTTGATTTTACCGGTGTATCAGAACTATACCTTGCAGAAATCCAGCCTTCCACAAACCCGGCATCATCGTTAATCAAATACCATTCCGTATTACCGGTTTGGGAAATTTCCAGTACCGAAAGTCGATCTCCCTGGAATACAAAACCGATGTTATCCCCGCTTGTACCGGGAGACCGCCGCACATTTAAGCAAAGCGCTCTTACATAAACATGTTTTAAAACCGGTTTCGGTTCAAAGACTTCCTTCGTTTCAGCATCAAGCAGAATTGTGCCGGGCTGGGTTTTATCGATTCCGGGTGTTTCACTCTCTTTTTCGCAGCTCCATAGCAAAAGTGAGAGCAAAAATAGAATATAAAAGTATGCCGTGTATCTTGTTCCACATCTCCGGTATGGAACGTTTTGAGGAAGCTCTGCTTCCGGTATACTGCCGAAGGTAAAACTTTCTTGGCGTTGAAAATAATCGGGCGTCATTTTTTCCTCAAAATTTTTCCTGCCAATTTTCCCATCCCCACCCCTCCTTCAGCACTCTGAAGGAGGGACACTTTGTGGGAGCAAAGGGAACGGGGATGAGTTAGTAAATACTGGCTATCTATGCTTAGTTCATCGAAACCTCCCGCCGTTTTTGCGATGCGCTTGTTTGCCTCGACTCTCGCACTCGCAGCAAACCTCTATTCTGCTCTCCACCAAATGCGATACCCATTTCCTTCAACATTTGAAACGGTGGAATGCCGCCGATCATAATGAAGACATCGTCATAGGGAATTTCCGCCACTTTCTTTTTGCTTTTTATCAACACAGATTTCTTCTTGATTTCAACTACATTGGAGTTGAATATCGCCAGAACTTTTTTTTCTTGGATGAGCGTTTCGATTTTCTTCTGATTTTGTTTGCGGATGCGAAAGAACTTGCTCTTGCGATAAGAAATTACTACCCGGTTCCCCGGTTGTTTTGCCAGTGAGATAGCTGTTTCCACTGCCATATCGCCGCCACCGATCACCAGGATGCGGCGATTGCGATAGGCCGCCGGATCGACTAATTGATAGGCGACTTTTGCCTGCTTTTCACCAGGTACGTCAAGTTTTTTGGGCGAACCGCGACGGCCAATCGCTAACAGAACGTGGCGGGCAAGCAC
>CAXHHS010000893.1:0-3274 GCA_964015645.1 uncultured bacterium | reverse complement strand
CCCGCAGCCGGCACACGCGATGCAATGGACTCTCGTGGGCTCGGAGATGTGTAGAAGAGACAGAATTGATTCCTTCATTTTCCAGAATCTCTTTTACCGCCGCGGAAATATCTTCATCTTCCCGCCGGATTAAACGCGGCCCCATCTCAACAATCGTTACTTCGCTGCCAAATCGCCGGTACATCTGGCCGAACTCCAGGCCAATGTAACTGCCGCCAATAACAATCAGGTGCTCCGGTAGGAAATCGACTTCCATCATATCCGAATTGGTTAAATAAGGCATATCTTCAAAACCTGGCGGCACAAATGCTCGCCCGCCAATATTGATAAATATTTTCTCCGCCGCTAATCGTTCTTCATTGACGGTAACGGTATAATTATCTTCGAAGCGGGCATGGCCTTCGTAAACGGTTAAATTTTTAGTATTCTTGAGCCACTTCTCGACGCCTTCATTCGATTGCCGAACAACTGCATCTTTACGCGCTTTTACCTTCTTCATATCGATGGAAACGGGACCGTCGATCATCACCCCGAAATCGCTGGCACGATTTACCATGTAGGCTGCACGGGCGCTGGCAACCAGGGTTTTGGTCGGAATACAACCGGTATTCACACAGGTGCCGCCGAACCGGTTTCGTTCGATGATCGCCGTTTTCATTCCTGCGCCGGCCAGCCTGGCAGCGAGAGATGGCCCCGCCTGCCCGGTGCCGATAACGATTGCGTCGTATTTTGTTGCCTTCATATTTGACTCCGTTTGTTATGTCTTAATTTTCAAACACTGTATTTTTTAGGTAGCGGCATCAGGCTGAGGCTGGTTTGTGCTTCCAGACTCTGCCAGCACTGATTTTGGCGCCGAACCCACGCCTTCGATCATTAGCCAGGCCACCAGCGCGCTGAGCAATGCCAAACCGCTGGCAAGGAACATGATCAAGCGGAAACTGCCGACAAACGCTTCGTCGATCGTATGTTCTAATGTGGCTTTTAATTCCGGGTGAATGTCAGCCGGCATTTCTGCCCCGGCCAGTTTGATTCGCTGCTCGTCAATCATTTGCTGGGTTTCCGGCGATAGTTGAAGTTCGGCCAGGCGCTGATCGAGATTATCATTGAAAACGTTCAAAATAATGATTCCCATTACCGCAATTGCAATTAACCCGGCGGTGCGGGACATCGCATTATTGATCCCCGAAGCAATGCCGGCATGGCGCACCGCCACTGCCCCCATTACGGCGGTGGATAGCGGCGCTACGCTAATCGCCATTCCCACGCCGAGCACTACAATTGCCGGGAAAAAAGTCGTCCAATAACTGCCGCCAATGCCCGGTATGGCAAAGAGGGCAAATCCAATTGCTGCCAGGGCTGGCCCAACTGTTAAGGGGAGTTTTGCGCCATAGCGACTTACCAGTTTCCCCGCCCGGCGAGAAAGCAGGAACAAGAGCAAAATCAATGGCAGAAAAGCGGCACCGGCAGCAGTGGCGGAGTAGTTCTGCACCTGAATAAGATTAAATGGGACAAAAAACAAGGTTCCGCCAAGGGCCGCATATAGTAACAATGTCAATAAGTTCGCCCCGCTAAAGGTTTGTGATCGAAACAGATTCAGGGGAACCATTGGCGCCATATTGCGCCTTTCCACGAGAAGAAATGCTGCCAGGCTAATAACGCCAATTACCAGGGCGCCGAGCACGATTGGATGGCCAAATCCAATATTCGCCGATTCAATTAAACCGTAAACGACGCCTCCCAAACCGATGGTTACCAGTGCAGCGCCCCACCAATCCAATCCCTGGCTTTTCTTTTCGGCACGGCTTTCAGGCACTCGCCAGAGCAAAATACCAATTGCAATCACCGCCAGGGGAATATTGATGAAAAATCCCCAGCGCCAAGAAATATTTTCAATTAACCATCCGCCCAACACCGGCCCTATTACCGAGATAATGGCGGTTGCAGCGGACCACGTACCGATTGCCTGCCCGCGCTGTTCTTCGCTGAAGGAAGCGCTGATGATCGCTAAACTGCCCGGCACCAACAGCGCCCCGCCAATGCCCTGAACTGCCCGCGCGATGATCAATTCCTGTGTATTGAAGGCAAAACCGCACCACAGCGAAGCGAATGCAAACAAGGCAACACCAATGGCAAAAATACGCTTGCGGCCAAAATGATCTCCTAACGATCCTCCCACTAAAATCAGCGCAGCAAGAAATAGAGCGTAAGATTCAACGATCCACTGGACATCTATTACGGTTGCTCCGAGTTCTTTCTGCAAGGCCGGCAGCGCCAGGTTAACAACCGTTCCATCGATAAAAACCATGCCCGAGCCGATAATCGTCGCTGCCAGTATCCAGGGCGCTAACTTTTTATGACAGGGGGAAGTTGCCGGGCCGGATCGGATTATAGCTTCATCGCATGGTTGCTTGAAAATGTTTGCCATCGTTTATTTTCCCGGGTATTTGGAAATACGAAATATCATTTTTAAGATCACAGCCAAAATTGCGCTATGATTTTGGCATTTTTACTTCTTTAGCTGTGATCTTGGATGCAGATAATCGCAAATTAGTTTCAACTCTAAAATCATGCAAGTGCAGGAATAAATAAAAATGATAAGATTTGTGACATTGTTTGCGCCATTCAAGGATATGTTTCGTTCCAACCGAGGGGTGCAATGGGTTGCTTTAATCGTTTGTGTATTGGTATCGTAGGTTGTAGGATAGGCAGCTTGGCGGCAAATGGGGGATTGATAAGAATGCGTTCAGGCTTCCATCTTTTAGCTGTGGAATTCATTCCGCAACGAGGTAGAGACAGACAATCTCTATTGAAGCACATTAGACATCCGGCACAAACAGCTTGCTTTCCGAACCATCTTTGGAAAACCTGGCTGTTTTTTCGAAACGCAATCCCAACTTTTCGAGAAGTTTAATTGAAGCAACATTATCCGGCGCAGTGATGGCAACGATGCGCTTTAGCCCCAAAACCGTTTTGCCATATTCCATAACCGCCGCGGCAGATTCAAAGCCATAACCTTTTCCGGTAAATTCCGGTAGAAAGGCGAATCCGATATCGGCATCTTCCAGGAAATCTCGTTTCAGCAGGCCGCAAATTCCGATGGGAGTGTCGCTGTCTTTCAATTTTGTTAAATATAGCCCGAAACCATGTTTCTCGTAGCTATCCATCGGACCGTTAGCGATATAGTTGCGGGCGTCATCAAGTGTTCTTACACCTCTATCACCAATAAAGCGCAGGAATGCCGGATCATTCAAAAGCTCCAGGATAAACGGTGCAT
>CAXHHS010000892.1:0-3284 GCA_964015645.1 uncultured bacterium | reverse complement strand
CACATGTTTTGCCCACCCAACCCCGTTGCACCCACAACGGCAACAGAGATATGAGACATTTTAACCTCTCTTATCGTTTTTTCCGTTTTGATTTAGCAGCCGCAGCGCGTAATGCCGCTTGATAGGCAAGGTCTGCCCAATACCAAAGTTCTTCGGAATTATCCAGGGCTTCTTCCGGCAGTTGGTAGTAAGACATTTTCATCGGTTTATCATTTTTAACATAAACGAATGGCTCCAGGCCACGGTCTTCAAAGTTTGCCAGGTTTTCTGTATCCACTTTTAAATACAGCACATCATCTGCAACCAGGCCAAACATTAAATCGCCGCGATAAACGCCGTAGCCGCCGAACATCGCCTTTGCGGAGACATTGCCGAATGGTTCCAATAATTCCAAAAGATGGTTGACAAATTCGTTGGATTTAGGCATTGCAAATCACCCTCATTCAGTTGGTAAAATTCTGGCCTCATCTTCACGCAAGGCAGAATAAATTTCAATACAATTGGCAACATGCTGGCGAAAATCATTGGCTATCGGAAACGAATCCAGCGTTGGAACTGACTCGATAGCAGGTTGCAGGCCATCGCTTTCTAAAACGCGTTTGTAAAGATGGCGATGTTTACCGTGCAAATTATCAATTTCGACATTCTCCAGCGGCTGCCATTTAAGCATTTTAGTAGAAAAGGATAATCCCAATTTTTCAAAAACAACCGGGAAAATTCGATCAGGATAATTTCTGAAATCGGTGGCATCAATAATAAAATGCGGGACGTGATGAACTTTACACCAGCGAATTTGAGATGAAAGTAAATCCCACCCCGATTCGATTTTCGGATAAAAAATATCATCTCCGGCTTCCTGTTTTTTTGCGATTCTGGAAGCAATATTTAAACGGGGATCGCGAATTAAAAATATTACCGGGGCAGTTGCAAGCGCCACCAATAGTGGAAATTTACGATTAACCTGGTAGGGCATTTCTTTGATGACCAGGTTATTGCTATCCGTGTTTGCGGACTTGTCAATAAACTCTCGTAAATTAAGCGGATGGTCAAGTATACCGGCAACCTCTTCCAACCCCTGCCCCATATAATAGGTGACTTCGAACGGTTCATGGCTGTAATAGCTGATGGAAGGATGCTGCCAAAGCACCCTTGCAAACGCGGTGGAACTGCCACGAGGGGGAGATACAATGACATAAACTGAAGGATATGTGTCATGAAAATTAGCAAATGCGGCTGGAAGATCCGCGGCTTCTACAAAAGAACCAAAACGATGTTGCGAAGAATCCGGAGATAATTTAGACATACGCCTCCTAAGTTTGTTGTAACATATTTTTTAAATTATACACTGACTGATTTTGATCCAGAGAATGAAAACTCGTCAAACGCAATCTCCAAAGAAAAAACATTTTTGTCAACCTTATAAAATTTTCCCCCAATTATACAGTTAAAACACACGCTTAGTTTCTTGCCACCAATCCCCAAAACAGCACGATACCGCGTAAACTCCATGCAATCGTACGAACCCAATTTGTTTGAAGCAGCCGGCGATGTGCTTGTTTATCAAACCCTTTTATAAGCTGCCGGTGGAGTGGAACCTGGATAAAAAATGTTGATGCCCAAATAATCAGCAACAATATCAATCCCGCCCACAATGCTGTAACCGGGACATTCACTGGCCTCAACCAAAGTAAAATAACTCCCGAAAATAGTTCTAAAATCATTAGCGGACCAACAATCCGGCCGGTTTGCTGGGTATGCAGTTTTTCGTATTCTCGGAACTTATCTCCTCCGACTTTGCCAAATAAAGGATAGTGCACAATCTGCACGAACCAGATAATACCAACCATCATCAATGTAGCGGCAAAATGGATAAGAAAGATAATATTTCCTGTTTGCAGATCGAGAACCTTCATAGAATGATTCTACTTAGACAAAATTTCGCAGCATTAATTCGGAAGGGTAGGGATTGAGGTAAACTTGTTCCTGAATCCAGGGAATGGGATGGCGGCGTAAATGATGGTTGATTAATGTTAAGGGAACAACGAGGGGAATATATTGCTGGCGATATAACTCGATGAGTTGCAAGAGTTCTTGTTTGTCATCGGCATCTAACACTTTTTTGAAATATCCCATAATGTGATGCAATACATTGGTGTGTTTACGAGCAGTGGCTTTGATGGTTAATATCTTCATGAACAATTCGCTGTATTCCCTGAGCAATGCGTTTAGATTAGCGCTGCCAGCTTTCGCAACGATTTGGCCAATTTCTTTGGAATGTTTAACGCCATGCGACATTAAAGTTAGTTTGTGTTGGGTGTGAAACGTTACTAGTTTTTTAGGCGAAGGATCTTCTTGCAGCAACGCTTGCAGCCGGTAATAGGCAAATACTCGTTCGATAAAGTTTTCCCGGATTCGCGGATCTTTTAAGCGGCCTTCTTCTTCTATCGGCAACAGGGGGAATATTTCCATTAGCTGCCGGGCAAACATGCCGCTGCCATTTTTAGCGGGCATACCGCTGCCGGCATAAACTCTCACGCGCTCCATTCCGCAGGAAGGCGAGGCGCGTTTTAAAATGTAAGCATGGAGATTCAACGTTGCCAATTCATCCAGGCGTTTTTTGGTGAAAACATTCATCATTTCAGTATAATCCGTGCCGCTTTTAGGGCCGATCAGGCGGGGATTTTCCGGCGTTCCCACCAGGCGGATATTTTCCCGGGGAATACTCATGCCCATTTCAACTTCCGGGCATACGAAGATCCACTCAAAATAACGGCCAAGCGTTTGGGTCAAATAAGTGTCATGCTTATGGCCGCCGTCGAATCGCACTTCCATTCCCAGCAAGCAGCTGCTGATGCCAACACGAATTTTCGGTTGGTAAATTTGGTTTTCCGGCAACAAATTTTTATCGCGTTTCAATTCTTTTGTCATCAGTTGCTCAATTCTGTTGTAAGCGTGGTAAACACCTCCATGCAGACTTCGCGAGTTTTTTCCGCACCTTCTAATTTCGGATTCCAGCAGGATATGGAGGCCGCAGCAACTTGCCCGGTGCTCGCCAGCCTGCGAAACACTGCTTTTAATCGATCTGATGAAATGCCGCCAGGCGCCGGGTAACTCATTGCCGGGGCTTCCCTGGGATCGAGCACATCCACATCAAAATGAATATAAATCGGGCGATTGGGGAGCGGATAATCCAGCAGATCGTGAGCATTTTTGAGATGTGTAACGGCTGAATTCTCAACTAATTCTCGTTCACCGGGATCAAGGTCGCGGGCGTCGGTTAAAAT
>CAXHHS010000891.1:0-3289 GCA_964015645.1 uncultured bacterium | reverse complement strand
ATAAACAAGGCCGGAAGCGTGCAAATGCTTCCGGCCTTTTTTATTGAGAATTAATTCTTTTTATTATTAGCATCCTTCAATTTTTTATTGTAATTTTGATCCCTCAAAATACTGCGATTTTCTCAAGATTTTCATTTAGTCCACTAAACTCAAATCCTGTTTTTTTAATTTGATCGCTTGCATCGTTTTTTCTCGAAATCAATATAATTTTTGTCGTCTTATCAAGAGACAGAACTTTCTCACCTAAATTCCCCAGGAGGATGTAATGAGCAGCTTTATGATGACATTGAACCGGCATATAGTTAAACAGGAGCGATTATACCCCCAGGCAACCGGCGCATTTACCCGGTTACTTTCCGATATTGCCCTGGCAGCCAAGGTGATTTCGCACCAGGTAAATAAAGCCGGTTTGCTGGATATTTTTGGCCCTGCCGGCAGCGAAAACGTGCATGGTGAAAATCAGCAGAAATTGGATGTATTTGCGAATGAAGCGCTGGTTCGCTCGTTTACATTTGGCGGCACTTTGTGTGCCATGGCCTCGGAAGAAGAGGAAGAATTGATCGATATTTCCGATGAATACCCCAAAGGCAAATACGTCTGCTGCTTCGATCCTCTTGACGGGTCTTCTAATATCGATGTCAATGTTAGTATTGGAACAATATTCAGTATTTTTCGACGTATTTCATCGGAAAAATCGCCGGTTACGAAGGATGACCTTTTGCAACCCGGTTATTCGCAAGTTTGCGCCGGGTATGTGATTTATGGTTCCAGCACAATGTTAGTGTACACCACCGGTGCCGGCGTTTACGGATTTACATTGGATCCCGTTTATGGAAGTTTTGTCCTCTCCCATCCTAAAATGAAAATCCCTTCCAAAGGGAAAATTTACAGTGTAAACGAAGGCAATTTTGCCTATTGGGAAGAAGGCGTTCAAAATTATATTCGCTGGGCAAAACGCCACGGCGATGGCGGTAAACCGATGACTGCCCGCTATATTGGATCATTAGTCGCTGATTTTCATCGAAATCTACTGAAGGGCGGCATTTTTCTTTATCCCGCTGATAGTAAAAAAGCTGCCAATAAAAATGGAAAATTGAGATTATTGTACGAAGCGAACCCGTTGGCATTCATTATTGCCCAGGCTGGTGGTAAAGCCAGCAATGGCCACAAACGAATTTTAGATGTTCAGCCGGAATCGCTCCATCAAAAAACCCCATTATTCATCGGCAGTAAAGAAGATGTTGAAATTGTCGAAGAATTTATTCAAGGCAAAAGAAGCCTTTAAATTGAATATTGAAAATTGATGATCGAAGATCGTTTGTAATGTAAAAGGGGTTGATTTCATCAGCCCTTTTTTATAATATGCCGCGTTAAATTCCCAAATGTTAAAGGATTAAAGCGTAACGATAAAGGATGATTATGAAAGCGACTCTTATTAAACAAATTCTTAGAAATCCCGCGGATTATCAAAGCAAAGCGGTCAAAATTTCCGGCTGGATTCGAACCATTCGCGGCTCAAAAGCATTTGGTTTTATTGAAGTTAATGATGGCAGTTATTTCAAAAATCTCCAGGTTGTTTTTGATGAAAAATTAGAGAACTTCAGCGAAATCGCCAAATTTGCCATCGCCTCCTCCATCGAAGTCGAAGGCAAACTCATAGAATCTCCCGGGGCCAAGCAGCCGATAGAATTACATGCTGAAAAAATTACCTTGGTCGGCGGCTCCGATCCCGATTATCCCCTGCAAAAAAAACGGCATTCATTCGAGTTTTTACGAACCATTGCTCACCTGCGCCCGCGAACGAATACTTACCTTTCGGTTTTTAGAGTGCGTTCAATTTTAGCGTATGCCATTCACCGATTTTTTCAGGAAAGAGATTTTGTCTACGTGCATACACCGATCATCACCGGCAGCGATTGCGAAGGCGCCGGTGAAATGTTTCGGGTGACGACATTCGATTTGGATAAAATCCCTCATGCTGATAATGGCGAAATCGATTTTAGCCACGACTTTTTTTCGCGAGAAACCAGTTTGACCGTTAGCGGCCAATTAGCGGTGGAAACCTATTGCCAGGCATTTCGCAATGTTTATACATTTGGTCCCACCTTCCGGGCGGAAAATTCCAACACCGCACGCCATGCCTCGGAATTTTGGATGATTGAACCGGAAATTGCTTTTGCCGATTTAAAAGATGATATGGATTTGGCAGAAGAAATGATCAAATATATCTTCAATTACGTGATCGAAAATGCGCCGGAAGAAATGGAGTTTTTTAACCAGTGGATCGACAAAACAGTGTTAAGCCGGTTGGATAACGTTATCAACTCCGAGTTCGAACACATTACTTATACCGAGGCGGTTGATATCCTGGAAAAATCGAACCAGAAATTTGAATACCCGGTAAAATGGGGCAGCGATCTCCAAACCGAGCACGAACGCTATCTTACGGAACAGGTTTTCAAAAAACCGGTGTTTGTTTCGGACTATCCCAAGGATATCAAGGCGTTTTACATGCGTATGAATGACGACGGCAAGACCGTTGCTGCTATGGATTTGCTGGTGCCCGGCGTTGGAGAAATTATCGGCGGCAGCCAGCGGGAAGAGCGTTTAGATGTTCTAAAATCTCGCATTAAGGAAATGGACCTGGTGGAAGAAGATTATTGGTGGTACCTCGATCTTCGCCGCTACGGTTCCGTGCCACACGCTGGTTATGGATTGGGCTTCGCTCGCGCGATTATGTACGTTACCGGGATGGAAAATATCCGCGATGTCATTCCCTTTCCCCGCACGCCGCGCAATGCGGAGTTTTGATTTATTACAAAGGGTTTAGAAGTGATCAAAAAAGTTGCAAAAGTACGCAATCTAAAAGATCCTCATTCGGCAAAGGAAGATCTTGCTTTCTGGCTATCCAAATCACCGGAAGAAAGAATCGCTGCCGTAGAATACCTGAGAAGACAATTACATGGAAATACAACCAGACTTCAAAGAACTGCTTGCGTTATTCAACGAAAACAGCGTTGAATACAGAAGCATTAGGTAAAAAATAAATTTGAACAGTTCTTTCTCAAAACTAATCGGCGTCATTGGTGGCGGGTATTGCTCGGAGAGTGATTATGTCGCGGCAGAACAAGTTGGCAAACTGATCGCGGAAAACGGTGGCGTAGTCGTCTGCGGCGGCCTTGGTGGCGTAATGGAAGCCGCTTGCAAGGGCGCTTTTGAAGCAGGTGGATTAACCATCGGGATTCTGCCGGGCGATAGGGTTGGTGATGCAAATCCTTACGTTAAACTC
>CAXHHS010000890.1:0-3289 GCA_964015645.1 uncultured bacterium | reverse complement strand
TACACCAAGAAGCTCGTCGGCAGCGTCAGATGTGTATAAGAGACAGGAATTTGTCGGGGAAAGTTTTGCCCGCAGCAAATATGCGGAAATTGCCTCCGCTTTAAGTGTGCCGTTAAATCTGCGTGGCAACTTGTTAGGCGTGTTAAACCTGGTGCGTTTGAAGGGGAAGCCGGGGTTTAGCGAAAAGGAGCAGCGGCTTTTAACGTTGCTGGCGACGATTTTTAGCCAATTTATCCACAATGCAAAATTACACTACGAAGTATTTACCGAAAACCAGCGCTTAAAAGAAGAAATCCGCGGGAAGTATGAATTCCAGGGAATAATCGGGCAAAGTACTGCTTTAAAATCTATTTTTTCGCTCTTGGAAAAAGTGATCCCGACGGACGCCCGGGTGCTAATCGAAGGCGAAAGCGGCACCGGAAAGGAACTCATCGCAAAAGTAATCCATTATAACGGCTCGCGGAAGGATGCGCCATTTATCGCCGTGGATTGCGGCGCGCTGCCGGCCAATTTGCTGGAAGGCGAATTATTCGGCTACCTGAAAGGCGCATTTACCGGCGCAATCCGCGATAAAAAAGGATTGTTCGCCGCAGCACATGGCGGCACGCTTTTTTTGGATGAAATTGCCAATATGCCGTTGGAAATCCAAAGCAAGTTTTTGCGGGCAATTCAGGAAGGCGAGGTGCGACCGCTGGGTAGCGACCAGGTAAAAAAAGTCGATGTGCGTATTATCGCTGCCGGAAGCGGAGACCTGCGACAAAAGGTCGAAAACGGCGGCTTTCGCGAAGACCTGTTTTATCGTTTGAATGTTGTATCCATAAAACTGCCGCCGCTGCGAAACCGCAAGGGTGACATCCCAATTTTAGCAAATTTCTTCCTTGAAAAAATGGCCAAACGCTATAATCGCCAGGTAAAAGGGTTTAAAGCGGATACGATGGCACATTTGGAGGCATATAACTGGCCGGGCAACATTCGGGAAATGGAAAACTTTGTAGAACGGATGGCTATTTTGGCGGAAGATCAGCACGATTATATTCCGGTTGAGTTGTTGCCATTCGAAATTCGACCGCACGATTTGGGAAATATTGCCGCCCAACAGGCGGATTTGGCTTCCGGCAATATCAAAAGCAAAAAAGCCAATTACGAAAAAATAATGTTAATCGAAGCGCTTACAAACAACGATTGGAACCAATCTGCGGCTGCCCGGGAATTGGGCATTTCCGAACGCACCGTGCGCTATAAAATGCAGAAATTCGATTTGCAAAAACCGTAATATTCCCCCTGCTGTTTTTGCTCCTTAAAATTATAGCCCACGAAATAACACTAAAAGACACTGAATTTTAAATAGGGAGTATGCTGTGACAACATATTCCTATTTTGCACTTTTTGTTATTATTATAATAGCCTGCCCATTTCAAGAATGCTACAACCGGGAGATGCCGAATATTTTGGTGAACGATAGAGTAAGAGTTTGGGTAAAAGAAAAACATCTAAAAAACCATACCGGGGTCTTTAAGAAGTTTCGAAATGACACATTGTTTATACATCTGGATAATGCTGACACACTTGTCCCTTTTCCCCTGGGTTCCGTATTGTTGCTGGAAAAAAGTTTAGGGAAAAAATCTAACAGCGGGAGAGGAACGATTTACGGAATTGTTGGGGGAATGGTCGTCGGGCTTACGGTTGGCATACTAAATTCTTCCGGTTCCCAGGATAATGATGCAATACCGGTTCCCAATGTTACCCCGGCACTGACAATGTTCGGCGGGGGATTGTTGGGCGCAATGATCGGTGCCGGTCTCGGTGGAGAAATAAAAACAGAGCATTGGGTAAAGGTGGAAATTTAGAAAGTAACCGCAACAGGCGTTGATAATTTGAGATTGCCTGTCGTGCAAATAATGAACGGCAGGCAACCCACCGGAAGTAGGATCATTTTGTCTTTCCAAACCCCTTCCCTTTAACTCCAAATACCGGCATCAAATCGCTAGGAACGCGCTCCGGAACGGTTACCAGATAATCCGGCAAGGCAGAGCCAGGGTCGGTCAATGCCTTCATAAATTCGACGATAGCACCAATTTCACCTTCCGTTAGACCCAGCGGTTCCCGCAAGGATTCATGAAGCATATCATCGGTAACAGCCGGATGTCGCGGTTGTGCGCCATCATTATAAAATCGTACAACTTCTTCCAGGGTATTAAAAACACCGTCATGCATGTATGGCGCTGTCAATTCTACATTGCGAAGCGTGGGAGTGCGGAACGCATAGCGATCTTGAGAATCCAGCGTATGTTCTTCGCGCCCGGTATCATCGCCGGGAATAACGCCTTTTCCGGGGCCTTCTTGCGGAACGCCTTGCACTATAAAGCTAAAATCGCTAAACATGGGGCCGTTATGGCAATCGGCACATTTGGCTTTGGTAAAAAATAATTCCAATCCCTCTTTTTGAACGGCTGACAGGGCGTCATCAGCGCCTTTTACATAGCGGTCGTAATCGGAATTGCGAGTAACCAATTCGCGTTCGTATGCCGCAATCGCCCGGGCGTAGGTTGAAGAGTCGATGCTGCTCGAGCGTATTCCGGCATCTACTTCTGCGGCTTCTTCCGGAAATGCGCTGAGAAAAAGTTGTTCATATTCCGGAATTGCTCGCAAACGGGTCAAAACACTATCCAGGGCCACAGCCTCGGCATCTTCCGGTGTGCCGGGATAGGCATCACCGCGCATTTCTACCCGGGAGGCAATGGGACCAGATGCCTGATCTTCTAACCCTCTTTTGCGGCCATCCCAGAACTGAAATCCTTTATGGGATGGATTTCCGGTTTCATCAGCATTAAAAGCTGTGTTGAAAATCGTCGGCGCATTTCTGGGGGTAAGATCAATCGGTAATCCGCTTACGGAAGATACAGAAATAATACGATTCGGTCCTAATCCCAATCCACTGGTTCCCACCGGTAATTGGCGCAAATCGGCAAAAGCAAAAGCCGGATGGTGGCAGGTGCCGCAAGAATCATCTTTTTCTCCGCCCAAAATCGGGTCGAAAAACAACAGCCTGCCCAGGGCAATTCTTTCTTGTCGCGGGAGATTGTTGGAAGGATAGGGAATGCTTCCGAGCGTTTGAAGATTAAATTTTGTACGCAGGTCGTCTTCTACCGGTGATGTTGGATCATCATCATCGCCACAACCCGCAACGAAAAATAAAATTGACAGAATCGATAAAAAAATTAACTTACGAAAACTCACAAAAAGGTTGAATTGCTGGTTCATACTTGTCTGTCCGGTTAGCTAGGTTCTT
>CAXHHS010000889.1:0-3301 GCA_964015645.1 uncultured bacterium | reverse complement strand
GAATTACAACTTGAAGCTGGAAATTAATTAAATGCGAGGTTATAAATGTGACTGAAAGGGCGGAGCTATGGACGCAGTGCTAACATAACTTTAATTGAAAAATAAGATTTAAATCGTAGTAGCAATAATTTAATATTAACAACAAAGCTTGTTTCGAAGAATTAGAGTATTGGAATTTGATAGGTGATAAAATGACTTTTTTTTACCGGTTAGTCCTTCTCCTTTTGATAACATTGGTAGCCATTGCCTCTTTTTTTGGATGTTCACAAGAGCAGCAAAACCCATCTCTCCCCACTCCTGAAGAATTAAGCCAGGAAAGCCAAGCGCTTGACAAGACTCTTTGGGCCAAGGAGGTTCTGGCGCAAAAATATGAAGAAACTTTCATCCACTTATGGGACAACTTGCGTACCAGCGAAGATAAATATGAAACACTAAAGAATTTCAAATTTGGTCATATTCTCTTTGGCGAGCGGAACCCCTCAACCAATTTTGAATGGAATATCCGCCAGACAAAATTTTCCAAGATAGCGGATAAACCCGCAAAAAAACTGAGTCACCAGCAGTGGGAAACGTTTTTAGACAATGTGAAGAATCGTGGTTTCCGGATTCGTCAAAGTGAATGGCATCATTCAACATTTATCCCGCCACAAGACGATAAGTCCGCTCAGTCAGTCGTTTCTTTTGAAATACATTTATCGCACACTGCCCGGCAGCATCGTATAATATTAAAAGGGAAATTAGCGGTAGAATGGGCAAGTATCGAAGGAAAATATAAATACCCGTTACCAAATATAATTGATGCCTCGGAAGTTCAACTATGGGAGCAGGTGGGTGATCCGATATTCAAAATGGCGGGAAAATTCGAGCAAAAACCACCTTATCCCAATGCCCCGGCTAGCATCGTACCCCTGGCAGTTTACGATCTAAATGGAGACCACCTTCCGGAAATTCTCTTTGGAGGCTCCAACTCGGTTTTGTGGAATAAAGGTAATTTTAAGTTTGACATTTCCCCGCTGTTTAATGAAGACGTTTGGATGGATAACAGTGGTGTAATAGGGGATTTTACCGGCGATGGCATTGTAGATTACCTGGGAGTTAACCATAAATTACAAGCCTGTTTATTAGCCGGCAGCATCGACGGAAAATTTAGAGAAAAGTCGAGACAATGCTGGCCGGAGAAAATAGAATCTCCCAGTTCAATTACTGCCGGTGATGTTGATGGAGACCACCTTCCGGAAATTCTCTTTGGAGGCTCCAACTCGGTTTTGTGGAATAAAGGTAATTTTAAGTTTGACATTTCCCCGCTGTTTAATGAAGACGTTTGGATGGATAACAGTGGTGTAATAGGGGATTTTACCGGCGATGGCATTGTAGATTACCTGGGAGTTAACCATAAATTACAAGCCTGTTTATTAGCCGGCAGCATCGACGGAAAATTTAGAGAAAAGTCGAGACAATGCTGGCCGGAGAAAATAGAATCTCCCAGTTCAATTACTGCCGGTGATGTTGATGGAGATGGCGATCTGGATGTTTGGGTTGCCCAATATAAACCTCCCTATATTAGGGGGCAAATGCCCACTCCTTATTACGATGCGAATGATGGATTTCCATCCTACTTGTTCCTGAATGATGGAAAGGGAAACTTTACGGATAATACGGAAGCTGCCGGTCTGGCAGCAAAACGCTTCCGCCGCACTTATAGCAGTTCGTTTTACGATCTTGACAATGACAATGATCTGGATTTAATGGTGGTCAGCGATTTTTCCGGGCTTGATCTTTACAAGAATGATGGCAAGGGCCAATTTAGGGAAGCAACTAAAGAGTTTGTTGAAGAACACCATGCTTTTGGTATGTCTCACACCTTTGGGGATTTTGACCGGGATGGCCGGCTCGATTTTTACATGGTCGGGATGAATTCTACCACCGCTAAACGATTGGATCGCTTAGACTTACATCATTCGAATTTTCTCGATTACAGCGAAAAGCGCCCCCTGATGACCTATGGAAACCGTTTATACCAGGCCCGGGATAACCGCTATGTACAAACTTCCCTCAACAATACCGTCGCTAAAGCCGGCTGGGCCTGGGGAAGTTCGGCATTCGATTTTGATAATGATGCGGATGATGATATTTATGTTGCAAACGGCCATATCAGCGGGGAATCCGCTAAAGATTATTGCACCCGCTACTGGACTCATGATGTCTATGTCGGTGATTCACAAGAAAGGCCGGAAATTGCGGAATTTCTGACAGATAATTACCGGCCATTGGGATTGCAGGGGTTGAGAAACGGGAAGATATCCTGGAACGGATATGAGCATAATAAACTGTTTATGAATCTGCAAGGTAAAGCATTTGCAGAGATCGGATTCCTGGCAGATGTCGGGTTTGAATTTGACAGCAGGGCAGTAATCACGGCCGATTTGGATCTCGATGGAAGGCAGGATTTGCTGGTGATCGAGAATAAATGGAAATCTACCGCAAATGGAATACTTCCCAACGAGACCCTCTATTTGCTGAAAAATCAACTATCGACGGATTATCATTGGATTGGCGTGCATCTCGCCAATCAAAATGCTGCCTCTCCGATTGGCGCCAAAGTACGCATCCAGGGCGATTTTGGGAGCCGGGAAAAGCGGATTGTCACTGGCGATTCGCACTATTCCCAACATCCGCCCACTGTTCATTTTGGCCTCGCTAATACCGATCAAATCGACTTAATGGAAATTCAATGGCAAAACGGTCGCATTGTGCAACTTAAAAACCCAGCAATTGACCGTTATCATACCATCGAAAGCCATATACCCACGGCATTAGATTCCAAAGCCGGAGGTTCACCGGAAGCATCAATGTGACACCCCCAAATCGATGTTTTTAAATTTCTGCGGAATAGAAATCATACGGAGGTTTATGAACTTGCGTGAATTACTAAAAATAAGAGCCGTCACGGTTGCAATTATCGCCACGACTCTCTTTTTGTTATTACTGTTCTTCAATTGTTCCCGGGGTATTCCAAAAGATACCGTGGCAGTCATCGGAAATGATCAACTGACCAAAGCGGATTTGTTTACCTGGATCCATCCCATCGGGTTTGAGAAACTGAATAAAGCGGAAAGAAAAGATACGCTCGAACGATACCTAAATTATCAAATTGTGCTGAAAGAATTGAAAGCAATTGGCGGGGACCGCGATGAGGACCTGGTAAAAAAAATGGCAACCTGGAAAACAAACCGTTTGCGAAAACTATTATACCCTGTCTCTTATACACCTCTCCGAGCCCACGAGACTCCATTGCATCTCG
>CAXHHS010000888.1:0-3302 GCA_964015645.1 uncultured bacterium | reverse complement strand
GATGTGTATAAGAGACAGGATAGGCGCTTTCCGAGTTCGCCAAATCAATATTGGAAATCAACTCCCGGGAATACAAAACTTGATTGTTATCATAACTCAACCGGGCAATATCAACTTCCCTGGATAAAATTGCTTTCTGATCCATCAATTCCTGGTTCAAATCTTCATAGTAGGCGATCTGTTCTTCTATAGATTGAATTTTTTTCGTGTGAAAATTATGTTCGATAAAAAACCGGTAGTCGAGGTAACTTTGAAGAAAGTTCGAATAATCGTTTTGTAATTCCCCCAAATTTGCAGCTTCGTTAAACTTCAAAGAAAGTTCGCCGGGAAATTCGGGTTTTAAGAAAACCGCTTTTAATGTGTCCAATTTTTCCCGTAGCATAAATACAGCGTCTACGTCAGCAGGGTTTTCGATGACTGCCAAATCCGCGCCTGTTTTTACAACTGTTTTATTATCCGCATATAACACCAGTTTTCCATTGGATCTGGCAACCACATGAATCGGGGGATGTTCTGTAATAACAGTGATTTGAGCGGAAATAACATCGGGGTATGTTATGATCCGGCTAATGGCTAACAATAATAATACGACCAGGAAAATTACACCGATTCCCCAACGGATAATCCCATGCGGGACATGGGTTAAAATTTCCTGAACCTCATCACTCCTTAATTCAGGGTGATTATTAACGCTAACAGTTTCAGATGGCTTACTCATTACTTTGCTTTGTTTTTTTGTTATTAAGTGCCCAACTCCAGTTGATTTTTCACCAGGTTGTAATAAGCGCCACGAAGCTGCGTAAGCTCGACATGCGTGCCTTGTTCTACTATTTGGCCTTTATCCAGCACCACAATCTGGTCGGCATTTTTAACCGTACTCAAACGATGCGCTACAATTACAGCGGTTCTTCCTTCAAAAAAATGGTCAAGTTTTTCAATAACCTCGCGCTCGTTGTTTGCGTCCAGGGCACTGGTGGCTTCATCAAAAAAAATGTATTCGGGATTCTTATAAATTGCCCTGGCAATCAAAATGCGCTGGATTTGCCCCTGGCTTAACCCATGCCCGTTCATTCCGATTTTGGTGTTATATCCCAACGGTAAAGATTCGATAAAGTCTCGAATATTGGCGATACTAACGGATCGAAATAGTTTTTCCCGATCGACACTTTCGCTATTTAACGCAATATTGTTGGCGATTGTATCCGAAAAGACAAACCCGTTTTGCATCACAATTCCGCATTTCTCTCGCCAGAGTCGATTGCTAAAGTGGGCAAGATCGATATCGCCAATCTTGATGCGCCCTGCAACCGGTTCGTAAAACTTTAAAAGCATTTTCAACAGTGTCGTTTTACCGCTCCCGCTAACACCTACAATGGCAGTTACCTTATTGGGTGGAATGGTTAGATTGAGATTCTTTAACACAAACGGGGAATGTGGCCCTTCGTACTGAAAATCAAGATTCTCGATATACAATCCCCGGTCTTTCGGATAAATTGTGACTCGGGGATTATCGGGAGTTTCTTCATCATCCTTGTTATGAATCTCGGCCAGGCGATCCAGGCTGATTTTGGCATCCTGCGCGGTTTGGATGAGGCCAATCAATTGGCTGATTGGGGCATTTAATTGGCCAATAATGTATTGCACTGCCATCATCATACCCAATGTCATCTGCCCGTCAATTACCGATTTTGCGACGATAAAAGTGATCAGGATATTTTTCAATTCGTTAAGGAAAAATGTGCCGGCTTGCTGGTATTGGCTTAATGCCAATCTTTTTACACGAACCCGAAACAAGCTGGCCTGAATATGCTCCCATTTCCAGCGCTTCTGCTTTTCGCAATTATTCAACTTGATCTCTTGCATTCCGGTAATCAATTCGATCAAATTGCTCTGGTTCGATGAGTTAACGCTAAATTGTTTGTAGTCTAACTCTTTACGTTTTTTTAAAAAAATGACAGCCCAGGCAGCGTAAAGAAGACTTCCGGTTATGAAGATGGCAAATAAGGTGAAATTATAAATTACCAATACGATACTATAAACGAATAGGTTAATCAAAGAAAATAGCGTGGTAAGTGAGGTCGATGTCATAAAATTTTCAACCCGGCGATGATCGTCAATGCGTTGTAAAATATCTCCGATCATCTTCGAATCGAAAAATACCATTGGCAGCTTCATTAGCTTAATTAAAAAATCGGATATAATGGAAATATTAATCCGGGTTGTTACATGGAGCAGTATCCAGCTCCGAATAAAATTTACCGACGTCGAGCCTAAAAACAGCATTAGCTGGGCAATTAAAATTGTGTAAATAAATCCGATATTCTGGTTGGCAATCCCGAAATCGACTAAGGATTGTGTTAGGAATGGAAAAATTAATCCCAGGATGCTGCCCAGGAGCATCCCCATAAAAATCTGGAACAAAAATTTTTTGTAAGGTGCGAGGTAGGAGAAAAAATATCCGAAACTGATGTTTCTATGCTCGCCATCGTCTTCAATCTGGAAAAATTGGGGCGTTGATTCCAAAAGCAATAATACCCCTTCACTCTTTCCATTCTCTTTGTATTTAATCCAGCCTTTTTCAAACTCCTTTTTTGTATAGGTTAAATGACCATGTGCCGGATCGGCAACATGAACTTTTTCTTTTTTCGCCTTATAAACAACCACAAAATGATTCTGATTCCAGTGCGCGATGCAGGGGAGCGGCATTTCATCTTCCAGGCGTTGATACGTTGTCCTCACGGAAAGCGACCGCATTCCAATCGCTTCCGCAGCATCGCTGATCCCTAAAAGCGATACGCCTTCACGGGTGACAAACGATTTCTCGCGTAAAAATTGGAGTGAATAAGCCTTGCCATAATATTTGGCAATCATGCGTAAACAGGTTGGCCCGCAATCCATCGAATCCAATTGTTGATAGAAAGGAAATTTGATTTTTTTCATAGGCTACATATAATCAATAACTTATCCTAACATCAGGCCACATAGTGCAGATATTATAAATGGATCAATTTAGAGATAAAATCGTTCGGTTTGCCGAAAATGGTCAATAATGATAATATTTTAAAGGAGAGAAATAATTTGAAACGAATTTAACACACTTTTTTCTCATCATCCTGGCTGCAACAGCAACAAGTTATCGGATGATAATCGATAATCATCCCGCGGCGGTCAAATTCAAAATGGCAGCATTTTTCCAGCATCTCTTTTAACATTTGCCGCCCGCGTTGCACGCGGGATTTTGCGCCGGAAACAGAGATGCCTAGTTTCTTCGCTAATTCCACCTGGCTTAACCCGTGATATGC
>CAXHHS010000887.1:0-3305 GCA_964015645.1 uncultured bacterium | reverse complement strand
ACGCCACGCTGGGTTTCTGCCGGGGAGATGTCTTTGTTCCAAAGATGATACAGCAACGCGCCAATCGGCTCGTATACCAGGCGAACGGTTCCGTAGCCGGCCTTTTCGGCAATATCTTGAACGGCATGTTTAAATTCATCATCCGCCTCGCCGGGAATGCCGATGATAACGTGATGTTTCTGTGGCGAGAAGTCGATTCGCCTTGCTTCCGCCTGTTTGCGAATTGTATCCAAAAAGTTGACGGCGTCGCTGCGGGCTTCCTCGCTGCGGGTGATATCCGGTTTAAAATGGGTACGCAAATCGTAGCTGCGGCGCTCGGATGGCGATGCTTCTCCCCATTCCTCCTCGGCCGTTTTGCCGACCACCGGGGTTTTCGCTTTGCGATACAAAATTGTCGAGGGCATTCCCCCCATTTGCTGGTTACCAAAATCGATAGTACGGATTTTGTGCCCATCGGGGTTGGAGAGATATTTGCAAAAGTAAGAATTCGTCGTGCCGAAATCGATGCCTAAAATGTGTTCTGGTTTACTCATATTCCTGATAGATCGTTCTTCATTGTGCGATTGTCATTTAAAATTCGCGTCAATTTAATCAAAACTTGATTCGAAAACAATTTGCCAGCAGTATAAATTTAGGGGGTGAGATATTATTTGGCGAAGCCACCCTACAAGACAAGGAATTCCGCTGCTGTGGAATTATCTCACCCCTAAATGTTTCAAACCTGCGATGTAATAAATCTCTCTTTAAACCAGTCTAAATAAAAGGAGTTGGAAAAACAGCAAATTAGACGCAAGGAACTCACAAGTTCCTTGGTGGTAAGAATACGAAATATTTATAGTCAGAGGGAGTTTAATGAACCAAAACCTTTTCTAAACTTATTTTTTAATCTGTACAATAATCGCAGCGATGCTGCCTGCTGCGGTGTTTGCCAATCAAAAACCAATTAAAATAAACCAAATCGATGTTTCCGGTAACCTGAATAGCAAGGCGGAAATGATCATCGCAACCAGTGGATTGAAAGCCGGAACAGATACCTCGCCACTGGCAGTCAAACGCGCAATCAAAAATCTCTGGGCATTGGACATATTTTCCGATGTACAGATCGTTGCCGAAAATCAAACGGCTGCTGGCATTAGTTTATTAATCCAGGTTCGGGAATATCCCCGGCTGTTCGGTTGGGACGTTTCCGGAAACCAAAAGCTAAAAATCAAAGAAATCGCCAAACAAACCGGTTTTTATGATGGCATGATTCTAACGCCATTCAATCGTTATCAAGCCGAAAAAGCCTTGCTGAAAACATATCACGCCAAAGGCTATTTGTTAGCGAATGTCGATATCCGTATCATCCAAATGGCGCCGGATGAAGTACTGGCAAAAATCACCATTCAAGAAGGCGACAGAGTACAGGTGAAAAAAATCCGTGTTTTTGGCAACGGAAACATTCCCGATAAAGAATTACGAAAAGCGTTCAAACAGGTTAAAGAAAACCGCTTTTGGCGCGGCGCGGATTTCGATCGTAAAAAATATGAATCCGATCTCGAAAATATCATCGCGCTCTGCCAGCGAAAAGGGTTTCGTGATGCGGAAATCAGCAAAGATTCGATTTATTACAGCGAAGACAAGCGTGATTTATTCATCGATGTTTATGTAAAGGAAGGGCGGCAATATTATTTGGGTGAAGTTAACTTTCAAGGCAACCAGGCGTTTTCTACAGCGATGTTGCAATCCGTCCTGCAATTTAAACCCGGTGAGGTATATAATCGCGAGCGTTTCGAACAGAGCATTCGCGAAGACCTTCAAAATCTCTATTATAACGAAGGCTACCTATTTGCCAATATTCAACCGCTGGAAATTCCCAGGGAAAATCGTGTTGATATTTACATTCGCATCGACGAAGGCCACGTTGTTCGAATTAAAGAGGTGCTGATTAGCGGCAATACCAAAACAAACGAGAATGTGATTCGACGAGAATTTGACATCCATCCCGGCGAAATTTTTAATCGCGCCAAATTGGAGCGCAGCATTCGCAATGTTTGGGCAACCAATTATTTTGCCAATGTCTACCCCGATGTTAAACTGCGCCGTAATGACGATGAATTCATTGACCTGGAAGTAAATGTGGAAGAAAAATCCGCCGATCTGCTAAACTTCAGCCTCGGTTTTAGCGGAAGCGAAGGGGTGATTGGTAATGCCGGAATTACATTAAATAATTTTTCCCTGAAGCGCCCTTTCAGCGGTGGCGACGGCCAGCGGCTAAGTTTGCAATGGGACCAGGGCGGCACTTATCGCAATCTCGCGCTTAGTTTCACGGAACCCTGGGCTTTTGGCGCGCCAACGCTGGTTGGTTTTTCTCTTTTCGATACGCGTTTCGATGGCAGTTTTCGCCCCTGGGATGGCCGGGAAACCGGTGGCAGCCTTTTGTTGGGGCGGCGCTTCAATTGGTTGGGAAGTGCGTTTCGGGCCGATTGGTCATTTCGCTACGCTCAAAATCAGATATCCAATATTCGCGATGAATCGCAAGCGGCGCTGTTCGAAACCGGTAGCCAGGATTCAAGGCAAATTAGCCTTTCGCAAACCTTGCGCCGCGACACCCGTAACCGCCCGGATTTTCCCACCAAAGGTAGCGTCTTCAGCCTCAACAGCAAACTTGCCGGCGGCCCGCTGCAAGGTGATGAGGATTTTCTTAAAAACATTGTCAGCGCCGAATGGTACACCCCGCTAAATTTCGGCGCTGCATTTGTGATGAATAGTCGCCTGGGGATTATCAGCGGATTGCGCAAAAATTATTATGCAAATCCGAATGAGCGCTTTTTTATGGGCGGCTCCGGTTTAGGATATACCGAAGGTTTACGCGGCTACGACTTTGGAGCCGTTGGCCCGCAAAACGAAACCGGCGATGCACTTGGCGGCCGCTCCCTGGCAAAATTGGGCGCGGAAGTACGGCTTCCGCTTCTAAAGAGCTCCGGCTTTTACGGGCTAGTTTTTGCAGAAGCAGGCAATGTCTGGAACTCTTTCAGTGACGCAACTTTCGGCGATTTAAAACGCTCAGCAGGATTTGGCTTCCGGTTAAATGCACCGTTTATTGGTCTTATCGGCGTCGATTTCGGATACGGATTCGATCACTTCGATTCCCTCGGCAATCGCAACGGGCTGTGGAAAATCCACTTCAACTTTGGGCAGTTCTAATCTGAATTATCCTCTCTTAAAATTCCCCTCCTTAATCAAGGAGGGGACAGGTTTTCGAAGCGTACAGCGAGAACTGTCTCTTATACACATCTGACGCTGCCGACGAGCTTCTTGGTGTA
>CAXHHS010000886.1:0-3310 GCA_964015645.1 uncultured bacterium | reverse complement strand
GCGTACGGCGGCTGGCGTAAATATCATTAAAATTAGCTTGCTGCACATAACGGCCGCCGTGGAAGAACAACATCAAGTTGGGTTTCGCGACAAAGGATAAATCTATCCGCGGCGATACATAACTAAAAGAAGGCGCTTTGCTTAACGCTTCCGGCAATACATTCGGATTGGTTTGGCTGCTAATTTCCGGGTTGAGCGGGTTCCGAAACACCAGTGCGTCGCTGGAAAAGAGATCGTAGCGCAGCCCGAAACGGATGTTCAGTTGCTCGGAGCGAATATCGTCTTCAGCGTAAATCGAAAGCTGCGCGGGGTTTTTGGCGGCATCGTTTACAGCATCGCCGGCAGCAATTTTATTTCCCACCAAATCGTAACCGAAGGTGCGGACATCCGCCCGGTTGCGCAGCAAAATTTGCTGATCTGTTGCGAGGGAACTTACCGGGCTATCAAATTCTCGCAGAAGCTGCATGTAATCCAGGGAGGATGTCAATTCAAAGCGTCGCAATGTTCTGCGAATGTAGCTGCCGCCAATCGTAAATTGGTGTTGAGCCGCTGTTTTTTGCAAACTTCCGGCAACGCTCCAATAGTCTTGTTCGGATTTATTGTAACGCGCACTCAACTCGCCGGGGCGGCTAAATTCAAATTCGTAAAACAGGAACTCGCCGGGGCCTTCGATGTAAGAATCTTCGATTCCACCGGCAGCGTTCCAATTAATGCCTTTTTCGACGATTGCCAAACTGTCGCGGTATCGTAGAAAATCATCGCCAAACAGCGGATCGACGGTTTTTTCTTCCGAACGCAGCAAATCAACTTGCACATGAGCGGTAAAATCACCTGAGGGCTGATAATCGCTTTGCAGGGAAATTAACGCGGCGGTTTTGCGGAATTCGGGAATACGATCAGGATTAAATAAAAAGCGAATTGGGCTGATGTTTTGCTGCTTTGTATCCCAATTAAACAACCCGACCGCACGCAGCGTTAACGGCGAGAAATGTGCGGCAACCTGGCTGTTGATGGTGAACAAGTTCGCCTCCGCAGCGATGTTGCCGGGTTTTATGACGATTTCATCAACACCGAGCGCCTCTTCTAACGTTTGCCCGCTGCGAATATCCACTAACGGTGCTTCTTCTCCGCCGAATGTAAATCCATCCCAAAAGCGGCGCAGGTGATCGTCCATCATTCGCGCTTCCCCGGCGGCCAGGAAGCGGATATTGTCACTAAATATTTTCCCTTCTGCCAGCGCCAGAAAATTCCGATAGCCATAAGAGAATGTGCCAAGACGGCTGGTATGGTCGGATGTAAACCGGTCGGTTTCCCCTGTAAATCTTAACCGGAATGCTGCCCCGCCGTTCCGCAGGCGATGCTGAAAAAGCGCCGGTGCGTTGCTGACCGAAACGCCAGGCGTTTGATGGAGCTGAATATCCTGCAACGCTTCCGGGATGAACCTGAGCAATGCCAGCCCGCTAAAAGCGTTGCGAATATCGGCTCCGTTAAAGGTGTAAGCAATTTCATCGTGGCGGCTGCCACGTACATGTAAAAAATCTGTTCCGCGATATTGTTGCATGATTGTGCCGCTAAACAACCGGTAATACTCGCGCGGCTCCTCTCGAAACGGCAGACGGTTTAACTGTTCCGATGCCAGGCGTTGCACGCCAAAAACCGGTGCAGTTGAGTCCGGTGGAAACGCCATCACCGAAACCTGTTTTGTTGGCGGAGAGTTTTGGGCTACGGCGGAAGTGGCAATCAATAAAAACAACATCGTTCCGAAAAAATAATAGCGGATTTTAACCATCGCATCTTCCTTCAATCTTTAGACACTGAATATGTCGTCGCCTTTACCCGCCTTGCGAATATTAAAGCATCAACAAAAAAATACCATACCCAATCCGTGTGATACGAAATTCGCTATCACGAATTTAGCAAGTTTTGAGTTTGAAGATAAGAATTGGTTTAGTAGATTTTTCAGGCGAATTCCTGAGAATCCGTACTCAGATTTCCCCGAACCGTTAGAGCGTGTTTGAAACAACTAATTTTATGCCACAAAGCCACTAAAGCACTAAGTTTCATCAAGTATTTTAAAGATTTTCCTGATGATTCTTTTGGCGCAAGCCACCACTTACGTGGGAGCCTTCGTGGCTTAGTGGCAAATTTCCAAACAGCCTATTAAAACTAAAACATGGGGCAGAAACTAACATGGGCAAACAATTTACGGAAATTCGCGAAGACCAAATCAAATTTATAACCAATCAAAAAATATTTTTCGTCGGAACAGCTGGTGCGGAAGGCCGGGTTAATATATCGCCGAAGGGAATGGATTCGCTGCGCATCATCAGTAAAAACAAAGTGATTTGGCTGAACCTCACCGGCAGCGGCAATGAAACCGCTGCTCATCTGCTGGAAAAACAGCGCATTACCCTGATGTTTTGTGCCTTTGAAGGCAAACCGTTGATCTTGCGGCTTTATGGCAAGGGGAAACTGGTTCATCGGCGTGACGCCAATTGGCAGGTGTGTAGCAAATTATTTCCAAAATACATCGGTGCTCGACAAATTATCGAAGTGGATGTGGATTTAGTGCAGAAATCTTGCGGGTTCGGCGTACCGTTTTTCGATTACAAAGAAGATCGGGATTTATTAACAAAATGGGGAAATGCGAAAGGCGAGGAAGGCATTCAAGCATATTGGGTGGAGAAGAACCGTTTTAGCATCGATGGTAAACCGACAAAGATACTGGAAGAAACGGAGTAAACCCTTTTAAGGGAGAACTATGGATAAAACTGCATATCTACCGGTAAAAATTTGAACAGGGGTTATCGGACACTTCTTGCCTCCGCTTTCAAAATACGATAAATAAACGCGAAGTGCCCTTGCACTATATTTTGGTATTCTACTGCTCTACATTATTTGCTTTCAAAGAGAGAGAATCGTTTTGGGCCGCTTCCAGCTTCGTTTCCAAAGCGGAAATGTCTTTTTGTAATTTGGAAATCGATTTGTCAATATTATTTGAGACGAGATCTATTTTTTCGCTAACATCTATGAGATCGTTTTCCAGCGATGTATAGTTTTTATCGAGTTTTTGCATCAATCCTTTATCTTTTATCAACAAATCCGCTAACTGCTTGACAAATTTTTTAGATTCCAGGGCGCTTTCGGCATTCAGTTGTTTTATCGCTGCAACGGATTTTTTTGCGGTGGCTTTTGCTCTTTCGCCTTCTTCAATTAAAAGAATAAGCTTCGTTTCATAATCGGCTATTGTTTTATTTTTTAAAACATCCGAAACATAAAAACCCAAAAAGAACATCGTTGCGGCTAACAA
>CAXHHS010000885.1:0-3310 GCA_964015645.1 uncultured bacterium | reverse complement strand
GCGCCCTTCGCCGCTGGTTGAGTGGTTTCCGGGTCAATTACTTCCGCAATATAAGATGATTCGATAACATGCAGCACATCGCGCCGTTTAGGACAGGGGTAAGTTACCGTTCCGATTTCCGTCAGCCCGTGATGATCGTACACCCGGGCACCGGGCCACAATCTTTCAATCTGCGAATAAATCGTCGGAACACTTCCCCCCGGCTCTCCGCCCACGAAAATGGCTTTTACCTGGGTTTCATCCAGGTTGATATTTTCTTCCCGGGCGATTTCCCCCAGGCGAATGGCATAGGTTGGCGTGCAACACAATGCGGATATTTCGTTATCCAGGATCGCTTTAAGGCGTGCAACGCTGCTTAACCCGCCCCCCGGAAAAGAAAGGTATCCCATTTTTACAGCGGCTTCGAAGGCTGTCCAAAATCCCAGGAAAGGACCGAATGAAAATGGAAATAAAATGCGGTTGCCCGGTTTCAAACCGGCAACCCGGTACACTTTTGCTTTATTTTCCAGCAGCCATTCCCAGCTTTCCGGGGTATCCAGCCAGCGTACCGGCGTACTCGTTGTTCCGCTGGTAATACTTATCCTGGTATAGTTCTCGATCGGAAATGTTAAATTACTGCCATACGGTGGATATTTTTTTTGATCGGCAATTAACTCTTTTTTAGCCGTAAAAGGAAATGTTTGAACAAACTCTTGGAAGCTGGTAATATTAGTGGAAACCGCTGCTGCATCCAATTTTTCCGTATAAAACCGGTTGGCCGAAACAATAGCTAACAATAATTCCTTTAAGCGGACAAGTTGATAAGATTCAATGGTTTTGCGATCCGGGTGAAGGCCGGGTTTCATCTTGGCCGCTCCAAGAGTAAATTCAACTCCGTCGTTTTCTCATTGATCTTTTTGGTAAGCCCGCTCTTTTTATTTTCGTCTTTATTGGTTTTCCGCATTTCTTTTAATGCTTCGATTTCCTTCTTCAACTGTATTTCTGCCGGGACAACATTGGCATTTTTTAGCAAGCTGTAACCGGCTCGTAAATGCGGCGGGGCTTTAAAGTAGTCGCCCAGGTCGAGTGGTTTGCCTTTGCCCGGCAGGTTATCGAACTGCCCGTTATCCATTGCCTCTTTTATTTTTTCTTCCACCAGTTTATCAAAATTGCTCATTTAAGATTGCCTTTTAAAGCTGTTTTAGAAGTCGGTGTTAACGCCACAAAGCCTCCAGGCACCAAATTGCACAAAGAGATTTAAAAGATATTGGTGAAACTTGGTATCTTAGTGACTTTGTGGCAACTCTTAAAATGATCCCTAAAACTCAACCAAAAAATTTAAGAATTTAACTCTTAAAACTCAACTGCTTATATTCCGGTAGCGAATGTGACTTCTCTATTGCATTCGCCGAAACTGTCTAAATTATCAAGGAGAAGCGCTTTGATGAAACGGCTTAAAAGAATCCTGCCTTTAATGATCCTGGTATTTGCAATTTCTAGCATTGCTGCCCAGCGGGGAGAGTCGCCGATAAGAATATTTGGGTACTTCCAGAACTCTTTCCAGCAATGGACAGAAGAGGATAACCGGCAAGAACTTAATTCCTTTAGCTTGCAGCAACTCAATCTTTTTTTCCAAAAAGACCTTGCTCGCAACTGGACTGCCTTTATTAATTTCGAATTTCTGAACAATTTTTCATCCATCCGGCAATGGGGATCGGCGAATTTGGAGGAAGCCTGGGTAAAATTTCGCTTGAATGAGAAATTCAACTTAAAACTAGGGTTACAGATACCCATTTTTAACAATCTAAATACCATTAAAAATCGTACACCATTACTGCCCTATATCATCCGGCCAATTGCCTACGAAACATCATTCAACGAAATTATTCCGCTTGAAGAACTTGCCCCGGCGCGGGCATTTGCGCAGGTATACGGATTTTTATCAGCAGGAAAATTAAAAGTTGACTATGCCGCATACCTGGGTAATAGCCCTAATATTAATAATGATCGGAATAGAGGCCCAACCGGGTTAGATACCTCAAATACAATTCTTGTCGGTGGGCGTTTAGGAATTCGCTTTCGAGAGTTAAAACTGGGTATTTCCGCAACCCGTGAGAATCGTGGTGACTTTAGAAGTTTAGCGCCGCTTTTTGGCAGGCCGCTTTCGGCTTTAGAAGAAGTACCGTCAGTACGTCTGGGTGGAGATTTTTCTTTAAATGTTGCGAATTTTTCATTCGAAAGCGAATTCATTAATGTAAATATCAATGATAATATTCCTGAATTTGAATTAGATCTCGACTTCTATTACGGAACACTTGGCTATTATTTGACCGATCAACTGTTTTTATATGGCAGTTATTGGGTTATCAAAAGTAGAATCGAATTATTGTTCCTCCAAAACGGATTCATCGATGATGAAGAAGTTGTTGTTCCTAATGCCGGTATCTCCTACAATCTTAATGATCGCATTCACCTAAAAGGACAGTTTGCCCGTGTTAGAGACCACGATATTGAGTTTGACAGTTCCGGAGTTTTAAATTCTGATACGAAGGATAATTTTAGCGTTTATGCACTAGCAGTTTCTATTTTCTTTTAAAAGATGTGGATGTCTGAAAGAGGAGACAATCTATATGAGAATAACAATCGCGACTACATTTTTTGTGTTAACCTGCCTGGGTAGCGCTTATTCCCAGGTTGCCGTTATTGCTCACCCATCTGTGCCGATTGACCAAATCGAAAGAACCGAATTAGAAGATTTTTACACCGGTGATATTCGAAAATGGAGCAACGGTGAGCCGGTTATCGTTTTCGATCTAAAATTGAAAAGTGATGTTAAAAAGACATTTTATAGTTTCCTGGGAAAATCAACCTCCCGGATGAAATCCATTTGGATGAAAAACATGCTCTCCGGCGAAGGCAACCCACCGGAAGCACTTAAAACCGAAGAAGATTTATTGGAAAAAGTTGCAGCTACTCCCGGCTCAATTGGATTTATCAGCGAAACAAAAGCGAACGGATCAGTAAAAGTTTTAATTGTGATAATCGAAAATGATCAGTAGTTGCAGGCGTGGCAGTAGCGGTTTTTTGTACAAAAGGACATAAACAAAATCGTTTTGGTAATGGCTACGGCGTAAACCTACATATACAAATTCTATCGCCTCTACCTTCTCCGGCAAAAACGCCACCCCAAAACGATAAGGATGTGGATTTTTTCCAAACCAAAAGTTATATTTCCAGTATCATAATTTATGTTAATGTAATCGTTGAGATTCACTGTTGGAATTCTGTCTCTTATACACATCTGACGCTGCCGACGAGCTTCTTGGTGTAG
>CAXHHS010000884.1:0-3314 GCA_964015645.1 uncultured bacterium | reverse complement strand
CATATTTACCTCCGGGAGTTTTTTATTTAGCGATTTTGTGATTTCGCGAGTTCATTCATAAAATCACAAAATCATTAAAATGGTAGTTTCTTTTTACAAATAATCTTACAACTACATCCCTGGCAGCCGCCGCGCCCCGCCAGAACATCTTCATCAGCCGAAGCGCCGGGGAACGTTTTGCGCCAGGCGGATTGCACAACGGCCCAAAAGAGCATTAAAGCAACAACAATCACAATTGTGAATATGTAGTGTGACATTGACCTATTCGCTATTTTTATACAGCTGTACTTAACTTAACAATATGGTATTAAAATCATTTACTTCGCTCTTCAGAGCTTTCGATTGATTTGTACCTGATTTCCCGACGCTTCGCATCGGGCTAGTAAAAACAATAACTTAGCAGCCCTGAAGGGGCGTAGTAGCATCTAACCGAACATTGCCGGCTAAACGTTTGTAAATAAAAAATCTAAAACACTTAAACACATGACACCGGAACACTTTTTTACCCTCCTAACCCCGCAAATCCCATAAACGTTAAAGACAAAATGCCAGCTAACATTAAGGTAATAGCCGTGCCTTTAACAACATTGGGAACATCCGCTAATTCCAACTCTTCTCGCAGGCCAGCCATTAGCACCAGGGCAATTGTAAACCCGGCGCCGGCTCCCAGGGCGTAGATGATACATTGAATAAAATCGTACCCCTTGTTGGTTTGAAAGAGCGCCAGGCCTAGAATCGCACAGTTGGTGGTAATCAGCGGTAGAAAAATTCCCAGCGCCCGAAACAGCGCCGGGCTGAATTTTTTGATAAACATCTCCACTAATTGAACGGTGGAAGCAATGACCACGATGTAAGAAATCAATTGCAAATAAGGCGCGTTAACGGCCGTTAGCAGGGCGTGAATACCATAGGCGCAAATTGAGCTTACCAGCATTACAAAAACAACTGCTCCCCCCATTCGCGTGGCGGTTTCCAATTTACCGGAAACGCCTAAAAAGGGGCAAATTCCCAAAAAATACGCCAGCACGAAGTTGTTGATTAAACAGGCGTTTAGGAATATAAAACTCAATGAATCATCGACCATTTTTTGCTCCGCTATTTCTAAATGGTTGTCATAAAATGAGAATAACTTAGGCTCACTGTTACAAAAATAAGTCTCGATCAAGTAGTTGCAGTGGCAGTAGCAGAAGGCCGGAAAAACATCAACTGTTACTGCAACTGCAACTCTTTTTTCGCCTTCCGCTCTTTCATCGCATTGAAAAGAAGCAGCCAGGCGCCGAGGGTAAAAAAACCGCCGCCGGGCAGGATCATCACCACCCAGGGTTCGAAACTCTCGGCGAAAACCGGAAACTCAAAAAGTGTTCCGCTGCCTAAAATTTCTCGAACAACGCCGAGGCAGAGCAGTGCGAAGGTAAATCCCACGCCCATACCGAGAGCATCGAGAATCGATTTTCCCAGGGTGTTTTTGGAGGCGAACGCTTCCGCTCGCCCCAATATCAGGCAATTGACTACGATGAGCGAAATAAATGCGCCCAACGCTTTATGGATTTCCAAACTAATCGCCTGGATCAAAAATTCGACAATCGTAACAAAGGTGGCGATGATGAGAATATAAGTCGCAATTCGCACCTGCTTCGGAATAAAGTTTCGCAATGCGGACACCAGCAAATTCGACATCAGCAATACAAACATAGTGGCCAACCCCATTGCAAGGCCATTAACCGCAGAATTGGTTACCGCCAGCACCGGGCACATTCCCAGCACTTGCACAAATACCGGGTTTTCCCGCCAGAGACCTTTGATAAACTCGTCGGTTGCGGGTTTGTTTTGCTTGTTAGAAATTACGTTCATCTTTTTACCAACTTAAAGATTCTGTTCATTTGCAGAAATTTGACGTGCTGCTGTTTGAAATACTTCCAAGTTTTTCATTAGCAGCGGTATTGTTTCGCGTGTATTATTCATTAGCATATTGGCGATGGCTTTGGAAGTAATCGTCGCCCCGGTAATGCACTCAACTTCCCAGGGATTTATTTTTTCGCCCTTTTTGACCGGCACAATGGGATTTTGAATCGCCGTTTGATCCGTGATTAGCGAAACATCCAGCGCTGCGAAATTTTGTAGAAAAGCGGGGTCTTTTTCGATCTTGTCACCCAGGCCGGGCGTCTCTTTGCTTTCCAATACCCGGAAACCGATGACGGTTTGATTTTCCGGGGAATAGCCGTATAAAATGCGGATCACATCCTGGAAGCCCTGTCCTCGCGCCTCAATGGCGATACCGGTCAGCTCGTTTTGCGCGTTGTAGCCGGCATAAACCACTCGTTCGCCCTTGGGGATTACATCAACAGGTTCAAAACTGCCCTCAGTGGTTAAGCGAAAATTGATTTTGGTTTGCGTTCCCAGCAGTACATCGAAAACGGCGTTTTCCAGGGCTTCCGCTTTGTTTCTTTCGATCACCGGCAGCGTCATTTGATAGGTAAATACAATCAGCAGCGAACACAGGATGCCGACGCCGCCCATAGCGCGCAGCATGTTCCAGGTTTTTGGTGGTTCGGTGAACTGTTGTAATATTTGCTGGTTCATTACAAGTGCCTAAAGTTTAAAGTGATCTAAAGTGAATTAAAGTTGTTTTTAATTTTAGCTCGCTTTAGATCACTTGCGAATTTTTGACTTTCTGTCCCGTCCCATAAACCCGCGGCTGAATCAAATTATCAATATGCGGGGAAGCAGCATTGGCAAATAAAATGGCATACATCACACCTTCCGGCAGGCCGCCCCACAACCGGATGACAACGACCAGGATTCCGATGAGCGCGCCGTAAACAATCACCCCGCGGGTGGTGAGGGGAGAGGCGACCATATCGGTGGCCATAAATACTGCGCCGAACATCAATCCGCCGGAAAAGAGCATGAAAATTGGTGATGGGTAAATTGCCGGATTCACCCAATAAAAAATGGCACTGAGGAAAAACACCGTGGCAAAAATCGAAGCCGGAATACGCCAATTGAGCATATTGCGCGCAGCTAGGTAGATGCCGCCTAATAGAATAATTAGCCCGCTGGTTTCTCCTGCGGAACCGGTCGTCATTCCCATGATGAGGTCGTACGACGGGGTAAGCTGCTGCTCAAATTTCATTGCCGCCAGCGGCGTTGCCCCGGTTGCGGCATCGTAAACCGGCTGTGTAAAGGGGAAGGCCAGCGCGGAACCCGGCAGGCTGCTAAAACGATCCGGGGAAAAGACAGGGTGCCAGGTTGTTATCGCCACCGGAAAGGCTGTCTCTTATACACATCTGACGCTGCCGACGAGCTTCTTGGTG
>CAXHHS010000883.1:0-3322 GCA_964015645.1 uncultured bacterium | reverse complement strand
GTATCGAGTATCGAGTATCGAGTATCGAGTATCGAGTATCGAGTATCGAGTTCACACAACACGTATCACGTAAAAGGCAACCCCCATGAGCATAACCGCATTAGCCTTTTTAGCAATATACACGGTTGGGATATTTCTAACCTTTCGGAATCCCTATTACGGCATTTTAACCTATATTTTCGAATGGCATAATCACCCGCCCTATTTTTGGTGGGGAGATGATTTGCCGGAATTACCGAGTTTCCTGGGCTGGTCTTTTTTAATTGCGATTGTTACACTAATCAGCTTTTTTATGAATAAAAGCAAATTGCAACCACTGGAAAAACCCTACTATAAACCGGCGATATGGATTGCCGTAATCGTTGTAAATATGTACCTGGTTTCTTATGCTTTTGCCATATTGCCAGACAGTAGTTCGGATAAAGCGCTGGAAATCTTTAAAATGTTAATCTTTTTCCTGCTGTTGGTTACCCTGGTCAGGAATTACGAAGATTACAAAACCATGATTTGGGTGCTGATTGTTTGTGTGGCTCACTTTGGGTTTATCGCAATGGATGGATCAAATCGCGATATTGGCGTTATTGCACCGAACGCGACGGAAGAAAATGCGCTCTCTGCCCATGTAATGGCAGTGTTGTCTTTTTTCGGCGTTTACTTTTTGCTCTCTAAAAAATGGGGCAAAGCCTTTGTTTTCTTGACGGCGCCGCTCTGTCTGAACTTAATCATTCTGGCGAATAGCCGTGCGACGATGTTAGGCTTAGTTGCCATTGGCATATTTGCGGTTATCTTAATACCGGGAAAAATTCGCTTTGTTGTAATTCTCGGTTTAGTTGCCGGCACTGTACTATTTTTTCAATTAACGGAAGAATCATTCCTGGAACGCCAAAGTACCGAAACCTATACCGATGGCTCCGCTACCAGCCGTCTGCACCTTTGGAGCGGCGGAATGAACATGTGGAAAGACCATCCGATGGGCGTGGGAGGCGGTGGTTTCCCGGAATTATCGATGGATTATGTGCCGGAAATTACCAAACCAAAATCACAACACAACACATTTGTGGCCGTTTTTACTGATTGGGGGTTTGTCGGTCTTATTCTATATCTCTGCTTCCAGGGACATATATTTTTACTGACGGCCAAAATAAAGCGCACGGCGAAACGCTACAAACAGTACCCGGAAATGCAAAAGTTTATTCTGGAAACAACAGCCGTGCAGTTAGCCTTAATTGGCCTGATCGGCGCCGGTATGTTCCACAGCCGCCAGTACGCAGAAGTGGTATATTGGTTAAGCGGTTTTGCGATTATTTTATACAACATTCAGCGAAATGAATTAGCACAGCTACAGCGTAACAATTTTACTCGGGAACCGGAAACAGAGCAAAAAGCACAGGTTCCTAAAAGCGCTCCGACGTTTCAGCACTAATTTGACCCTCGGTTTTTGCAGTTCTCATTGGCTTTGATAAAAAAAGAAATTAAATTGGAAAACCTGAAACATCATTTAGGCGAATATTAAAAGGAGTTTTATAATGACGTTACAAGAAATAATTTCTGATATTCATGCCTTACGTGAAGATTTAGAATCTTATGAACGCAAGTATGGCGTGCTTTCCGAGACATTCTACGAAACATACATAAATGGGGAAGAACCTGAAGACGAAATATGGGTACTGGATTGGGCAGATTGGGCCGGCGCATATAAAATTTGGCTTCGCCGCCAAGAACAGTATCATCAAACGATTCAAGCATTGCGTAAACAATCTAAAAGCTTAATGAATGTGATTGAAAGAACCGCTCGCCATGAATCCATTCCAATCTCTTCATAGCTATGAAGAATTTATATATACGCTCAAACAACAATATCCATCCATACAAAAATCTACACTAATCGTTATACGGCGCGGCAAACGTACAGCCCTTGTTCAAGGTGAGATTGCTTTTCCCAAAGGATATAGAATCGCAATTAAGGAACGCCTCTCGTTTGATTCGGGTCGAATTGTTATCGAAAGCTATGGATATGAATTATGGAAGCAGCAAGAAAAAGTGGCATGGTACGACAGTCAGCCGCATCCGAAAGACCCGAAACTTGCCAGTACCTATCCCCACCACAAGCATGTTCGGCCAAACATCAAACATAATCGTATTCCTGCGCCAGGTATAAGTTTTGATCAACCCAATTTACCATTTCTCATTCAGGAGCTTGAGGTCATATTGAAAATATAAGCTTTAATAAAAATTATATGAATTAAGTCGGCTAACAGTTGTTTTTAATAAGATGCCTGTTTCAATAAGGAGTCCACGCTGCCGTATTAACAAAGCCAATACAATATAATATTTTTCGAAATTAAGTGGTTGCCACTATCCCCAAAATAAACCGCAGCGAGATATTTCGCTGCGGTTTATTTTTATTACCGGAATTTCTTTTAAAAATCGTCAATATCTCTTGTAATCTGCATCATTCACAATCGGTTTCCATTGCTTTACTTGTGGGGCTATGGATTTTGTCTTGTGAAGCTAAACCTCCCGGAGGTTAAAAAATAACGTCTCGATTATGCTTCGGGGGATTTACTCTCATATTTCACCCCGACCGTTCGGGGTTGGTGTGAAACCTCCTGGGGGGTTGCCAAGACGATTCTTAAATCAAAAGGGATTTTGTAATTGCATGAAGCACCTTTTAATCATAACCAATAATTATCCGCCTTCAAAAACGATTGGAACGCAACGCATATTGCGAATCTGCAAATTCCTGGATCGCACAAAATGGAACATTTCCGTTTTGACGTTGAAGGAGAATTACTACCCGTTCCCGGAATTTAATTGGGACGATCCCCAATACCGCTTTTTGAAAGACATCTCCGTCTACCGCACTCACCGTTTCGACCTCGTTAACTTGCTGATCGATTTTCGTGACCGGCTTCGCGCAAAAAAGGTTAAACAAAATTCAACGCCTTCAAAAGCGGTTGCAAACCAAAACGGCGCAATAAAACAGCAAACCGACGATTATCGCCCGGCAGCAAAAAATGGCAGTGCCTGGCAAACCATAAAAGATATGGTTACCGACATGATGCAATTTCCCGACAGCAACATCACCTGGCTTCCGGTAGCGGTTTGGAAGGGGCGAAAAATTATCAAAAAAAACAAGGTCGATGTTATTTTCTCAACGTCGCCGCACCACAGTTTGCATCTTATTACCGCCATTTTAAAAATGCTCAGCGGGAAAAAACTAATTATCGATTTTCGCGATCCCTGGGCGCGTTCCCCCTGGCATAACAAAATTCGGGTGGCAAGCGCCTTTGAACGCTGGAAACACCGGCGAATTATCTCC
>CAXHHS010000882.1:0-3323 GCA_964015645.1 uncultured bacterium | reverse complement strand
TCAGCTTGAATCTATCAGTTATCATTTCTAATATTTGGCTCCATTAATCAAAAGAGATACGGTTCGCTTAACAGACAAACATTAAAAAAATCTTATAAATCCTGTCCATCCCAGCCAGCCCCTTTTTACCGGGGTCAAAAGAAAAAGGCCCTTATATGAAATTCACCGCCGACATCCATCTCCACTCCTACTACTCCCGCGCTACCAGCAAAAATTTAAACCTGGAGCACCTTAGCAAATGGGCGCAATTAAAGGGCATTAACGTGATTGGCACCGGCGATATTGCCCATCCCGGCTGGCTGGCGGAGATGCGACAAAAGTTAGAACCGGCGGAAGACGGCCTATTTCGCTTGAAGGATGAATACGCCAGCGAAATTCAAAAAGAAGTACCGAACGCCTGCCAGGGTACAGTGCGGTTTATGTTAGCGGGGGAAATCAGCAATATTTATAAAAAATACGATAAGGTACGTAAAATCCATAACGTGGTGTTTATGCCCAACTTCGAGGCGGTGGAAAAACTGCAAGTGGCGCTGGAGAAGATCGGCAACATCCGCTCCGACGGCCGCCCGATTTTGGGGCTGGACGCCCGCGATTTGCTGGAAATTGTGCTGGAAACCGATCCGCAAGGCTACTTTATCCCCGCCCATATTTGGACGCCCTGGTTTTCCCTCTTCGGCTCCATGTCCGGGTTTGATACCATCGAAGATTGTTTTGCCGATTTAACCCCGCACATCTTCGCCCTGGAAACCGGCCTGTCCTCCGATCCGCCGATGAACTGGCGGCTCTCCGCGCTCGATAAATACACCCTGGTATCCAATTCCGACGCCCATTCTCCCCAAAAGTTAGCGCGCGAGGCCAACCTGTTTGATACCGAGCTTTCTTACCCCTCCATTTTCGAGGCGCTTAAAACTGGCGACTCCAATCAATTTTTAGGCACCATCGAGTTTTTTCCGGAGGAAGGGAAATATCACTACGATGGCCATCGCAAATGCGGTGTTTGCTGGGATCCCAAAACCACCCTGGCACACGATAAAATTTGCCCGGCCTGTAGCAAACCGGTCACCATCGGCGTAATGCACCGCGTGGAAACCCTTGCCGACCGCGCGGAAGGCGAGCGCCCGGAAACCGTTCAACCGTTTTACAGCCTCATTCCCTTGCCGGAGGTGCTCGCAGAAATCCACGGGGTGGGGCCGAACTCCAAGCGTGTCGGACAGCACTATGAGCAACTGTTGGGGAACCTCGGCTCGGAGCTGTTTATCCTGCTGAATGCACCGCTGGAAGACCTCCAAAAAGCCGGTGGGGAAAAGTTCGCAGAAGGTATTCGCCGCATGCGCGCCGGGGAAATCGATCCAAAAGCGGGATTCGATGGCGAATACGGCGTCATCAAACTCTTCGACAAAGATGAAAAAGAAATCTTCACGCCGCAGCTCGACTTGTTTGGGGGGAAGGTAAACGGTGAGAAGGGGGCAAGTCAGGAAACGCAAGTGGTGGATTCAAAAAAGGCAGAGCAGCGCCCCAAACAAGCAGTTAAAGAACCAAAGGTTGATTTTTTTGTTGGTGCAAAAAAATCGGATGCTGCGGCAAGCCGGGAGCTGGTTTCAAAATTAGAAGCCTCTAAACCTACCGATTTGCGTACCGGGACTCCCGCTGAAACAAACATGGTTCCCGGAAGGAATGATGGCGAGAGTAAAATTCTTTCGCGGTTGAATGCACAGCAACGGGCGGCGGTGTTGTGTACGGATGCGCCGCTGGTAATTGCTGCCGGGCCGGGCACTGGTAAAACACGCACGCTGACGCATCGCATTGCTTACCTGGTTTCGGAAAAAAACGCCACACCGGAAAGCATTCTCGCAGTCACCTTTACCAACAAAGCGGCGGAAGAAATGGCAGCGCGGTTGGAGATTTTATTAGGAAAAGAAATTAGCAAAAGGCTAACCATCAAAACCTTCCACGCTTTCGGAACAATGTTTCTGCGAAAAGAAGCCGAAAAAATCAATCTGAGCAGCAACTTTACAATCCTGAATGAAGACGACAGAAAAGCACTGCTAAAAGACATTTATCCCAAATTCACCACAAAAAAAGTCAACGAAACCCTATTAAAAATTTCCGATGCGAAAAATACATTATCGACATCCAACATACTTGAGACGGAACGACAAAATCCCGAAACGCCCGATTTTTCGGAAATTTTTAAGCAGTATGAGAATGCACTGCAAAAAAGCCGGGCATTGGATTTTGATGATTTGATCTTGAAACCGATTCAATTGCTGGAAAGCAATGCAGACATTCGTCGTAACTACCAACAACAATTTCGCTGGATTTCTGTTGATGAATATCAAGACATCAACGCCCGGCAATACCGGCTGCTAAAATTGTTGACGGGAGCGGAAACCAACCTCTGCGTTATCGGCGATCCGGATCAGGCGATTTACGGATTTCGCGGCGCTAACCGCATGTATTTCCTGAAGTTTCGGGAAGACCATCTAACTGCCAAGATTATTGGATTGGAGCAAAATTATCGCTCATCGCAAAATATTATTTCGGCCTCCAAACAGGTTATTCAAAAAAGTGCCGACGAGCGCCGGAACATCGAACTCTGGTCGGAGATCGTTAGCAAAACGCGGATTGAAATTTATCAAGCGCCCACGCATAAGGCGGAAGCGGAATACGCCGTGCATCAAATCGAAAGAATGGTTGGCGGCACCAGCTACTTTTCGCTGGACTCCGGCAGGGTCGATTCACAAAAAGAGACCGAACGCTCGTTTTCCGATTTTGCCGTGCTCTACCGCCTCGGCGCGCAAAGCCATGAGTTGATCGAAGCATTTCAACGCTCCGGGATTCCCTTTCAAACCACCGGCCAAACGCCGTTTTTTGAACGAGTGGAAATTCAGGAGATGATGGTTTATTTGCAATATATCCATAATCCCAAATCCGCCTTTCTCCTCAAAAAATATCATGAAAATGCCGAAAAGATCATCCCGCTTTTAGAGGAGCTGCGCTGGTCTTACGAAACTACGCCAATCGTCGATTTACTGAAACGGATGGATGGCTTTCTCACGAAAAATGGGATCACTGACACATCGACCAAACGCAACGATCTAATGCGCAAACTGCTTGCCCGCGCAGCGCCTTTTGACACAAGATTACCGGAATTTTTGGAAGCCGCCGCCCTGCAAAAAGAAGCCGACGAATACGATCCCCGCGCCGACCGCGTTACGCTGATGACGCTGCACGCTGCCAAAGGATTGGAATTCCCCGTCGTGTTTATCGTCTGTCTCTTATACACATCTGACGCTGCCGACGAGCTTCTGGGTGTAGAGCTC
>CAXHHS010000881.1:0-3326 GCA_964015645.1 uncultured bacterium | reverse complement strand
TTTACGGTCCCAAGGGAGCTGGCGCGCTTTACATTCGACGCGGTACGGAGATCGCTACGATCTTTTTCGGCGGCAATCACGAAAATAAACGCCGGGCGGGAACGGAGAATTTACCCGGCATTACCGGCTTCGCAAAGGCCACAGAACTGATGCGGGAAAACGGAAATGAAATTGCCCAATTCGTTGGCGAGCTGCGAAATTACTTCCAGAAGCAACTCTTGAAACATATTGATAATATTCAAGTTAACGGCCATCCTGATAACCGATTATATAATCTCCTAAATGTATCTTTTTTAGGCTGCGATAGCGAAATGTTGTTGCTGAGCCTGGATATGAAAGGCATTGCGGTCTCTATCGGTTCTGCCTGTACTTCCGGCAGCATCGAGCTGTCCCACGTGCTAAGTGCAATGGGATTATCGAATGCGGCCGTTAAATCTGCCATCCGCTTTAGCCTGGGGAAAGATAATACGCGGGAGGAAATTGACGATGTATTACAAGCATTGGTAGAAATTGTAAATCAATTGAGAAAAAGGTGAAGCGTTTTGCGCGGAAAAACATCACGCAAACGATGTTTGAAAACAAGTTTTCCGTTAGAAATAAATCTTATAAATAAACCAGTGAACAAACCAAATCACGAGGTATTTTAAATGAAGAAATTAGCAATGATCATCCTGGTAATGTTTATCGGGGTTAGCTGTAACCAGGGCGGAAATGTTCAGCATGAGGCGCAGGCATTTTTGGATAATTACACCGACACGTTTCTAAAACTGTATTATGAAGAAGCGAAAGCAGAATGGAAATCGAACACCTATATCGTAGAGGACGACGAAAAAACTGCTGCTGCAACCCAAAAAGCAAAAGAAGCCAAAGCAGAATTTACCGGCAGCAAAGAAAATATTGAAAAAGCACGCGCCCTTCTCGAACACAAAAACCAATTAACCGGGCTGCAAGTAAAACAATTGGAGGCAGTTTTGTATCTAGCTGCCCAAAATCCCCAAACCATTCCCGAACTCGTTAGTGAAAAAATCAAAGCCGAAACCAAACAGGTTGAGAAACTCTTTGGGTTCGATTTCAAAATCGGCGAAAAACCCGTATCGACCAACGATATCGACAAAGTTCTGAGAGAAGAAAACAATCTCAAAAAAAGATTGCAAGCCTGGGAAGCCAGCAAGGAAGTTGGCAACGTATTAAAACCGGGAATGGTGGAGTTGCAGCGGCTGCGAAACGAGACGGTTCAGGCATTGGGATATAGCGATTATTTTGCCTATCAAGTATCCGAATATGGCATGACGACAGAAGAGATGCTAGAGATGAACCGGCAATTTTCCGAAGATGTAAGACCATTGTACCGGGAATTGCATACCTATGCTCGCTACGAATTCGCAAAAAAATATGGCGTTAGCGACGTTCCTGATATGCTGCCGGCACATTGGCTGCCTAATCGTTGGGGACAAGATTGGAGCGCGATGGTCTCGGTAGAAGGCATCGATTTGGATGGCGTATTAGAACAGAAATCTGCCGAATGGATCAATAAACAGGGAGAGCAATTTTATATCAGTATGGGATTTGAAGCGATGCCGGAAAGTTTTTGGGAAAAATCCAGCCTCTATCCGCTGTCGCCGGATGCTGGGCATAAAAAGAACAACCACGCTTCCGCCTGGCACATGGATTTGCAGGATGATGTTCGCAGCTTAATGAGCGTTATTCCCAATGCCGAGTGGTATGAAACAGTGCATCACGAGTTGGGGCATATTTATTATTACATCGCGTATACCAATCCGAATGTGCCGCCGCTATTGCGAGAGGGCGCAAATCGTGCCTATCACGAGGCAGTTGGCACATTGCTGGGCTTGGCCGCGATGCAAAAACCATTTCTGGAACACCTGGAATTAATCCCGAAAGGGACCAAAACAGATGAAATGCAAACGCTTTTGCGGGAAGCGTTAAATTACATCGTATTTATTCCCTGGTCTGCCGGGGTAATGACCGAATTTGAATATGAACTTTACAGCAATAATCTTTCCGCGGATCAATTTAACGCAAAATGGTGGGAGCTAAAGCGCAAATACCAGGGGATTGTTCCGCCAAACGAGCGCGGCGAGGAGTATAATGATGCTGCTTCCAAAACCCATATTACCGATGACGCTGCACAGTATTATGATTATGCGCTTTCCAACGTGCAGCTGTTTCAATTGCACAATCACATCGCGTCGGAAATTTTAAAGCAGGATCCGCGAGCCACCAATTATTACGGCAGCAAAGAAACCGGTGCTTTTCTCAACAGCATTCTGGAAAAAGGCGCCAGCGAAGATTGGCGAAAGTTACTTCGAGAAAAAGTGGGCGAAGACTTAAACGCCAAAGCCATGCTCAACTATTTTTCGCCATTGATGGATTATTTGAAGGAAGTGAATAAGGGGAGAGAATATACTTTGTAAGTTGGTAAGTTGAAAGTGAACTAAAATTTGCAAGTTCTTTAAATTTAGGCACTTTAGATCACTTTAGCCACTTGCAAACTTTGCATATTCGTATGGAGGCGGTTGTGCAAATTTCCAACCGCCTCCATGGGAGCATTCCTTGCTCGTTTCCTTCCTCGCGCTCCTAATCCCCATTAAGAAGCTAAAAGGAAGGGGGAGGAAAAGTTTTGTTTGAGAATGAAGGATAAATATTAACCTCTACCGACAATTATAATTTGGCAGTACTGGATTGATAATGGCCGGATGGTTAAATGGTTGTATGGTTGAGCCATCTCCGCAGGAGTTCCTACGGAATTAACCATCCGGCCATTTTGGGGATCGATATTTATTTTAAAATGATTCATTCTGCGTTCTCCACTCACGCCACTTTTTTGCCGTATTGCTTCCAGGCCATATCGCTGCGCCGGCGATTGGTGAAGTTGCCGGATTCAGCTTCAGGATTTGCCGGGCGCAAGGGAATGATCTGGCGATTGGTTTCTTTGATGAGACCGGTTTCTAACGCGGTGCAGCGCAATACTGTGAGCGCTTCGCCTTTGCGAACGGAAATACCTGCCTTCTCAAAAACTTTTTCTACAATCTTTTGTGCCGATGCTTCGGTCATTCCCTTGGGAGTATTGCTGCGGGCGTTGCTCAGAAAAAGGAGAGCGCTTTTCTGTTTGCGGTTTTCCAGATAAAAATTCAAGAATGCGGCTACTTCCGAAGAGAGTTTCACCTTACGGTCGCTGCCATCTACACCACGAATGGTGAGGTAGAGTTTGTCGTTTTCCACCCGAAAATCACCGGAAGGCTGGCGGGCGTCATCGTAGTAAATCACCCCGTCTTTGTGAACATGAATTGTCAGTGCTTCACTCA
>CAXHHS010000880.1:0-3329 GCA_964015645.1 uncultured bacterium | reverse complement strand
ATTGATGACATTAACGCCTTTAACATAACGCGATCCGATCACCAGATCATAATCTTCAATCGCTTTTAAAAAATTGGGGATTTCGTTTGGGTCGTGGGATAAATCGGCATCCATATCGAAGATGTAATCATAGCCGTTTTTGAGGGCGTATTTAAATCCTTCGATATAGGCGGTGCCGAGGCCGAGTTTACCGGCTCTTTCAATTAAAAAAAGGTTTTCGTTTTGTTTTTGTAAATCACGGATGATTTCCGCAGTACCATCAGGCGAGTTATCGTCGATGATCAGGACATCCAACCCGGGGATATTGTGTTCGAAAACCCGTTCCAGTACTGCATCTACATTTTTGCGTTCGTTATACGTCGGAATTATGATCAACGATTTTTTCATGCAACTCCTGTTAATCCGCTACCAGTGGTCGGTTGTATCTTAATAAATATCGACATTAACATTTAGATTGAATAATTTCAGCCGTCCCTACGGGACTTTACTAATAGAGTCGCTCATTCCCTCCCCGACTGAAGTCGGGGGCTATGTTCGTACGCTCCCGTACGGGAGCATTTGATAATAGCCCACCGATTCATCGGTGGGAAGAAGGGGATTAAGAAAGTTATAGTCCCGTAGGGACGGTTGAAATTTTTATCTCGAAACTCCTGTGCGGCAATTGACGCACTCAATTCTATTTCCATGTTATTGTTTTTACTCTACTTGGAGCATCTCCATTGTTTCGAGCAATTGGTGCATTTCGTTTGTGCCGCGCAGCATAATATTGGCAGCTGCCGTTAAGTTTGCGTATTTGGCGGATGCAATCATATCGCCGGTTTCCAGGTATTTTGTGGCAAACCCGGCGCCAAAGGCGTCACCACAGCCGGTGGTATCAATAATTTGTGGAATGGTGAACGCCGGTAATTGCTTTTGGCCGATGAGCCTATCCCGCTGGTAAACCAGGACTGCGCCGTTTACGCTTTTGGTGGCGATCAATACCTGGTCATCTTTCATATATTTTTGATAAAAATCGACTTCATTGCGGCAACCGCCGGCGAGAAGGGCATATTCATCTTCATTCATTTGCACGAACTTGCTGCCGGAGAGCCAATCTTCCACGTTTTCCGGCATTCTTAAATGGCGGCGACCGAGGTTGTCCAGTCCCATTACCAGGTAATGCACATCCAGATAAAGGCGGTCGCGAGCAATTTTGCTCAATTGTAAAAAAGCCTCTTTTTCCAGATCCCATCCGCTAATCAGGTTTACGATAATCATATCAGAATCGACAAACGGGGCAATGTGCTCCCAGGTTAAAGCGGGAAATTGAAACAGCGATTTTTCCTGGCGCTTGTTGGGCGAGGAATATTCCAAAATCACCTTATGGTTTTTCTCCGGAAGCGTAACCAGTCCATCGGTGGAAACATTCGATGTTTTGTTTAGAATGGCTTTTACCGTCGTTTCAACATCTTCTCCGATAAACGAAACCGGGATGATTTCATTTTCCGGTGATAAATTCGATAATACCGCAATATCATAAAAAATGCCCCCAAAACTTTCGATGGGAGCGCCGGTAAAGGGTAGGATGAGGTCTTTGTTAAGCGTGCCGATAACTGTTATTCGCATTTTATACCTTGCATTCCTGGTTCTTGAATTGAACGAGTTTCTCCGCAATTGTTTCATCGGAGAGTGCCAATATTTCCGCTGCTAAAACGGCTGCATTTTTAGCGCCGGCTTTACCGATACCCATCGTCGCAACCGGAACGCCGGCGGGCATTTGCACGATGGAATAAAGTGCATCCACGCCTTGTAGATCACCTGCCGAAAGGGGAACGCCGATGACCGGAAGCGTAGTGTAAGCGGAAACAACGCCCGGCAAATGTGCGGCCATTCCGGCGCAAGCGACAATTATACCAAAGCCATTTTGGGCCGCATTGCTGGCAAACGTATGCACTTTCCCCGGCGTGCGGTGGGCAGACATCACGTGAACTTCTACCGGTATTCCAAAAAATTCATAATACGGAAGCGAGGTCTCAACGATTTTACGATCCGACTCGCTTCCCATAAGGATGGCCACTTTTTTCAATTTAAAACCTCCATTAGTCGTTATAAGTAAGTGCTATAGAATAATCGACACTTTTATGACCGCTACTGTCAGGCTGAGCGGAGTCGAAGCCCGTTTGGGTGCAAATCCACCCTTCGACTTCGCCCAGGGTGACCTGCAATTAACCTCATTGCAAAATGACGTTTATTTGAGTTCAATTACTTAATTATACTTATTCCCCTTCAACAAAACTTTTGGATTGAAACGTGTGCGCCATGATATCCAATTGATCCAGAAAAATCTTTTTCCGTTCGCCGATGGCTTGCACAAAAAAATCGATCATAAAAATGAGGTTACTTTTTTTGTCGATAAACGTAATAGTGCGAAACGGCCCCCCAATAAAACGTGTTGGATTCATCCAGGTACCTTCCAGACGTAACGCCGGCCAGTGTTGAAAACGAACTTGCTCCATCGTTGTTTCTTCTTCTACAACCACATCGCCTGCGTGAATTCTGGCAGCAAGCGCATTGCGCTTTTCCACGATCCATTCGCGGTTAATCTTTAAACTATCGTTGTTGGGAAACCAGCTAATGGTAATAGAGCGGTCGCGATCGGGATAAATCCGCCGCAGCCAGACATAGCGATGATCGAGCGATTCATCAAGCAATTTATAATCATGCTGAATTCTAAGAGTGAATGGGAAATGGGTCAGGAGATATTCCTCTAAATCAGTATTTTCTTCATGCTTAAACATCTCCTTTTTTAAACGATCATAATAATTCTTTTCAAAATCGTCATATACCAATTCGCCCAGGTCGTAAATTCGCTGAATCATGTTGTCTTTGGTTGGGGCGACTAAAAAAACAACATATTGGTCTCTTGCCCAGGTGTTTTGTTGCGGAATGTAAAAATAATCACCGGATTGCACGCCGTTAACAATCTCTTCGCTCAGCAATCCGTTGATTTCCGAGGATACTTTGTCTTTGGAATCCAGCCGGGAAAGGAACATGATATTCCGTTTTCGTTTATGTTTTTCAAATGCTTCAAACGGCTCCCAATTCAGCAAATACTCGTTCTCCGGAGTCGGGGTTAAATATTCTTGCGAAAAGAATTGGTACAACCCGTCTTTATAATCTTGCCAATCGGATGAATCCGCGAAAACTAAAATTTCATCCATGTTGCCATAACTTTCGGGTATATTTTTACATGCGGAAATGGCAAAAATAGTGGCAATGCTAATAAAGCTAACGATTGCTATTTTTATTTGCGGTGAAATTTTCAAAAAGCCTCCTTAAACATAAATGAC
>CAXHHS010000879.1:0-3333 GCA_964015645.1 uncultured bacterium | reverse complement strand
ATAGTAGCAGCCTCAGCAGCAATTTTGTAATTACCGTTTATGAAGATCAAGGGGGACTATTGTGGATCGGCACTTACGGCGGCGGGTTAAATAAACTCGATCCGGTTACCGGCAAATTTGTGCATTTTCGACACGATTCCCAAAACCCGCGGAGCCTTAGCAGCGACAAAGTGTTTTCCATTCAAGAGATCGGAAACGGGATTATGTGGATCGGCACTTTTGGCGGCGGTCTGAATAAATTCAATCTCAAAAGTGAGGAAATTGAAACATTTAAAAATGTATCCTTTGCACCCCAAAGCCTTAGCAATAACTTTGTTCGGGAATTATATCGCGACCGCTCCGATATATTATGGGTTGGCACGAACGGCGGTGTTAATTTGCTGGATTTGAAGCCGCCTAAATTTACCCATCTCTACCACGACCCGCATGATGACAATACCATTCAGCACAACCGGGTGCTTTCGATTTTAGAAGATCATAAAAAGAATTTGTGGATTGGCACCAACAAGGGATTAGACCGGTTGAACCAAAATACCGGGCAATTTACCCATTTTGAAATAAACCACAATAACCCGCGCAGCCCCAATGGATTTGTCTTTAATGTTTTCGAAGATCATTCTTATGTAATTTGGGTCGCCACACTTGGGGGCGGCATATTCCGGTTTAATAAAGCGGATAACACCTTTACGCAGTTTAAGCATGACCCCCAAAACCCGGCGAGCTTAAGCGATAATCGTGTTTATGATATTTGGGAGGATCGTAATAAAACATTGTGGATTGGTCCTTTTAACGGCCTGAATAAGATGGATCGGAAAAACGGCACGTGTGCAAAGTTAAAATCCGATCCTGCCGATCCGGCAACGCTTACCGACCATTCGATTACGCAATTGTTAGAAAGTAAAGATGGAATGCTTTGGGTTGGCACAAATGACGGGCTTAATCGACTGAATCCCCAAAACGAACAAGTCACCCGCTTTGAACATGACCCGCAAAAACCGAATTCACTGAGCCATAAAATCGTCACTGCAATTTTCGAAGATCGATCCGGAACGATATGGGTCGGTACTGATTATGGGTTATCACGACTCAACCCGCAAGATAGGAATAACGGTAAATTTACACAATATTTTGAACGCGATGGCCTGCCGAACAACAATATTTGCAGCATTCAGGGCGATGATGCCGGTAATCTTTGGATTGCCACCATCCGCGGGTTATCCAAATTCAACCCCAATCTCCCATCCGGAAAGCAGTTTCGAAACTATGATGCCAGCGATGGCTTGCAAAGTAATGAGTTTTTCGCCGGTTCTTTTTTCAAAAACCCAAGCGGCGAATTGTTCTTTGGCGGAATTAACGGACTAAATCGTTTTTTCCCGAAAAATGTGACCGATAATCCCTATCCGCCGCCAATCGGGTTTACCGCCTTTAAAAAATTCGATGATAAAGTGCAACTCGGCAGGTCGCTGGCGGATATTGATGCCATCGATCTCTCTTACGAAGACCGCTTTTTTTTCATCGAATTTGCTGCGCTGGATTATACCAACCCGGCGAAAAATCGCTTTGCCTACAAAATGGAAGGCTTCGATGAAGATTGGATCGATGCCGGTACCCGCGGATTTGCCAGCTATACCAATTTGGATGCCGGCAGCTATCAATTTAAAGTGAAAGCGGCGAATAACGACGGTATTTGGAATGAAGAGGGCATTTCACTCAACATAAACATTGCCCCACCACTTTGGGAAACCTGGTGGTTTCGATTACTGGCGATTTTAATGCTGGGCGGATTGCTGGCGATTATCTACCGCTATCGCGTCGCAAAACTGTTAGAGATCGAACGGATGCGCGTGCGCATTGCCAGCGACCTTCACGATGATGTCGGCTCATCATTAACCAAAATTTCCCTTTATTCCGATCTTATCAGCAGCGAACCCAACGGGCAAGAAATGAGGGGGCTGGTGGAAAAAATTGGCATCTTGAGCCGGGAGCTTATCGTTACAATGAGCGACATCGTCTGGTCGATCGATGCCCGCAACGACACGGTGGAGGATTTGTTAGACCGCATGCGCGATTTTGCCGTCAGCGTTTTTTCCGCTAAAAATATCGATTATTCCTTCGAACTAGACCAATTGGATTTGAAGAAAAAACTACCGATCAACATTCGCCAAAACCTCTATTTGATTTTTAAAGAAGCGGTCAACAATGTCGCCAAACACTCCCGGGCAACCGCTGTCAAAATCCGCCTGTTCCGCGAACACGGCAAGTTTACGATGATAGTAGAGGATAATGGCATCGGCCTGAACGGCAATGGAAAAGCCTCCGGCCACGGCCTCAACAACATGAAAATGCGCGCCAAACGCATCGATGGAACCCTGGCGTTTGCAGGCGAGGGCGGAACGAAAGTAATGGTGTCACTGGAGAAGATTTAATGCTTCTCTCGATCATTATTCCAGCCTTCAACGAAACGGAATTAATAGCGCAAACCCTAGACCGAATCCAATACGCACTGAATGAAAACTTCGATGAAGCCTTTTCCCGGAAAATCACCATCTGCGACAATAATTCTACCGAATAGTATTTACAAAAAATAATTTTAAACATTTGCGTAACCAATCGGTTTCGCATATATTGTAACCGATTGATTACATAACTAAAATTTAAGATAATCAAAAATGAGAAGAGACATTTTTCAAGGCATTGCAGATCCCACCCGCAGGGAAATTATTCTTCTGCTTAGCAAAGATGATTTGACCATCAACAAAATAGCAGAAAACTTTAACATTAGTCGCCCGGCAGTTTCAAAACATGTAAAAATTCTTGAACAATGTGGTCTTCTGCAAATAAACCAACAGGGCCGCGAACGGTATTGCAAGGTAAACCCGGAACCCCTTAAAGAAGTTTACCGGTGGCTTAAACACTTTGATAAATTCTGGGATGAAAAATTAGACGCATTAAAAACGTTTGTTGAGGACAAAAAATGAGCGATAAACCCAAACCGATTACAAAAGAAGTATTAATTGATGCCCCGGTTTCGAAAGTCTGGAAAGCGATTACAGACAAAGAAGATATGAAACAATGGTATTTTGACATTGCGGCGTTCAAACCGGAGGTTGGCTACGAATTTCAGTTTACAGGACCCGGAGAACAGTATAAGCAATATAAGCAATATCGGCATATTTGCAAAATAACAGAGGTGATACCAAACAAAAAATTGTCTTACTCCTGGCGATATGAGGGCTACCCGGGGACTAGCCACGTCACATTCGAGCTTTTTGAAGACGGAGATAAAACAAGATTGCTGTCTCTTATACACATCTCCGAGCCCACGAGACTCCA
>CAXHHS010000878.1:0-3350 GCA_964015645.1 uncultured bacterium | reverse complement strand
GGTGGCCATATTAGATGCCCGCTATTTATCTCGATAGGGGCTTTTACCAGGAGGTCGCTTTTTTTAAGAGCGTTTTCGTAACCTTTTACCGGGCGGAAATAATCCACTCTTATTTTGCGGATTTCCTGCGTTTTTTTATCCACAAAAAATGTGATGCCGTGTTCAATCGACTGTTGCGAGACAGCACCGCCATCGATAATCGTTTCGTCATGGCTGCCGAGGCCGGTGTCTTTGAAGAAAAGCTCATAGCTGGAGGTAAGCACTTCCCGCCGCTGCCCCTTTTGCGAAAAGATTCTTTGGAAATAAATGATGTCGTGAAACCGGTTTTTATCGGGATTAAAATAAAAAGCCTGGCTGTAGAGATTTTGGTAGGCATATCCCACGGAAGGCGCCCAAATGTAAGCATCCGGGAATTGCCGGTTTTCGAATAAAATCCAGTTGCCGGCTCTTTTTTTCACTGTAACCTGGCTGCCCCGGCGCAGCTTACCGAGCTTTCGCCCGTTGGGGTAGGCACGAACATTTTCCTCCGCCACCTGCACTGTCAGGATTTTTCCTTTATCCGTGGCGAAAAATACCTCCTCCGGGATTCCTGATGTTTGCGGCACAAGATCATCCTGATCGACACTCCTTTTGGTTGTTTTGGAGCCACAAGAAAAAAAACTCACAAAATAGATTAACAGAAGGATAGTAAACAGTAGCTTCATAGAATTCCTCATTATCGTTAGTGCAGCCTGGGGGAAAAGTAAAAATTCAGTGTGAGTTTTGCAACAAGTACAAGATTATTTGCAAACAGGGATGAATGCTGGTCTCACACGATGTGGCAAAGAAATTATAGAGCGCGGATTGAACAGATTTGACGGGCTTTAACGGATTTTTAATTTACGATCTGATGTTACGATTCTAAAAAATCCGTTAAATCCGTTTGATCCGTCAAACCTGTGTTCCATTTAAATTTGTCATGTTTTGTACATTTGTTGTTTAAAAATACCAATACCAAAAATCACAGCCGAAACCAGCAGCCCGGGGTACATCGGCGGAATATCTTTATAAAAATAAAGCTCGGTTAATGATGGGCTGTGAACAACAGACAGCACCAGGAACGCAAAGGCGGTTAAAAATGATATAACGAGATTGGCAATCACCCATCGTTTCCCAGGATTTAGTCGTGGATAAAAGCAGGCAGCCAGCGGCAGTAGCATCGGCGGAATAAAGATGTTACCCAATAACAGCCAGATTTCGATCACCGATGGAATCATAATCGCCATAACAACAGAAATAACGGCGGTGACGATCAGCCCGATTCTCAGATAATTGAGCGGCGTTTTTTGCGGCGGGGCGATTTTTTTCAGCAGGTCGTGCCCGATGGTTATCGCGGAAAGCAGCGATAGGCTATCGACGGTGGACATGATCGTCGCCAGCAATCCCGTCAAAAACAAACCGGAGAGCAACGGCGGTAAAATTTGATGTCCCAAAATCGGAAAGGAGAGCGCTGGCTCGATATTGCCATCCGCCAGCAATGCGCGGGCAAATAAACCGCTGGCAGTCGTCAAAATATCGAAAACGAACCAAAATCCCACCGAGAGTAAAATGCCGTTGCGAGCGACTTTCGGCGATTTGGCAGCCGCACAACGCTGATGAAACCCGGGATCGATAAACGTCCACAGCGCAATAAAAAACCACACCAGGATGTATTGCGGCGTATTGCCGCCATGCCAACTCAAATGCAATTCCGGCAAATTCTGCTGAAGAAACGAATATCCGCCAAATCGAATTGTCAGAAACAGCAGCAATGTAGTAAAACCGCCGAACATCAATAAAAACTGAAACTTATCGGTGCGAACAACTGCTCTAAATCCGCCGTTTAAAACATAAATCATCGAAAATAACGCGCCTAGAATAATGCAAATCCACAAACTCCAACCGGTGATAAAATGCAGCAGCAAACCGGTCATCAAAATGTAAGGCGCTGGCAGCGTCATAAAAAAGGTGTAGATGGAACCGAGGTAGCCGCCGGTACGGCCATAGTTTTCATAAAACTGATCGGGAATGGAGATCAATGGCGAGGCTTGGATTTTTGGTGCAAACCAAACGGCGAATAAAATGGCAAAAATATAATACGGCAGCCCAAAGACAATCCAATTGGAAATGCCATAAAGATAGGTAAATTCACCCACACCCAAAATGCCGCCATACCAGGTGGTTACCAACGTAGCGATAAACGCCGGCAGCGTCAATCGCCGGCCAGCGAGGATAAAATCTTCTTCGCTCTTATTTTTCCCTTTGGAGAAAAACCCCAGAAGTAAAATGCCGGTTAAATAGGCGAAGATCGGGAGGATTTCTAATGGGTGGAGGTTCATAATTCGTAACGCAAGTTTCCAACTTGCGAATAAAGTAATGCGAGTTTTTAACTCGCGCTATGTGGTACTGGCCTGCCAATAATATAAGCATTCAACTTTCAGATAATTGCGCGAGTTAAAAACTCGCGTTACCCTCGATCACAAAAACAAACAGCAAACCGCTTTTAAGCGTAACATTCACCGGATTGGAAACAATATAATTGCTCAACCCTTCCCGCTGCCCAAATATTAGCGGTTCATTCTTCAACGGAAATGCCAAACCTTCGGTTGTAACGCCTTCGACGGTCCCTGATGGAATCAGCGAAATTAGCTGCCCGGGTTCGCCGTAACAGGTAAATTGATCCCGCACCAGGAAGATTTGCGAGTACGCGTCGTAAATATTGAGTTTGAATGTTTGATCGTAACGCGCCAGCACCGACAGATTGTTGAGGGTATGATCCAACCGTTTGCCGCAAGCACCGAGGATGGTAATTTGCGCTACTTTTTTTCTTTCGCAGAATTTTAGCGTTTTTTCCAGATCATTCAATTCCTGGGAAGGGCGCAGGATAAATTGGGTTTTGGGTAGTTTTAGCTTTGCCTGCGGAGTAAGAGAATCGAAATCGCCGATGACGTAATCCGGATCATAACCGTATTTTTGCGCCGCCAATGCCCCGCCATCGGCAGCGACAATCAAATCAAATTGCTCATCGCGAATTTTTTTGATTTCCGATGCTGTAACTTCACCATTGGCAATTAAGAGTGCAGATTTCATCACATTAATTTCCCCCTAGCCTGTATTATTTACGAACTTTTCACGCAAAGACGCTAAGCCCCAAAGAATTAATAAGTTATGAAAAAATAGTATTAAAAACCTAAGTTTTTAAACTGACAATTGATAATTTCTTTTAAGTTTAATTTAATCAAATCTTTGCGGTCTTCGCGGCTTTGCGTGATGAATTTTTCAAGCTAGCGCCGACTTTAGAACGTTGCCGACAAACTCAACCCAAACTGCCT
>CAXHHS010000877.1:0-3359 GCA_964015645.1 uncultured bacterium | reverse complement strand
GTCATTCCCAAAGATGATACCTGTTTGCTGGACCAGGGCATTCTGTGCATGGGACCGGCCACCCGTAGCGGCTGCGGAGCATTGTGTGTGCAGGCCAATATTCCCTGCCGCGGCTGTTACGGCCCGCCGCCCAATGTTCGCGACCAGGGTGCAAAAATGGTCTCTGCGCTCAGTTCCGTCATCGACGCCGAAACCCCGGAAGAAGCGCGGAAAATCATGCAAAAAATCGCCGATCCGCTGGGAACGTTTTACCGCTTTTCGATGGCACACTCGACGTTTAAGCGGGTACAAACGACCAATGGCAAGGGTGAAGGATAAAGGGAAAAGGATAAATCTAAATAGCATAGGGCATAGCGTAAAGTGCAAAGGGTATCAGGGGCGCTCTACGTCATGCGCTCTGTGCTTTGCAAATAACGAGGTGTTATCATGAAACGTATAAAGATCGATCCCATTACCCGGTTAGAAGGCCACGGCAAGATTGATATTTTCCTCGATGAGCAGGGAGAAGTCGCCAATTGCTATTTTATGGTGCCGGAACTGCGCGGATTCGAAAAGTTCTGCCAGGGTAGGCCGGTGGAGGATTTACCGCGAATCACTACTCGCATTTGCGGCGTCTGCCCGGAGGCGCACCACATGGCCTCTGCCAAAGCCTGCGATGCGGTGTATCACGTAGAAATTCCTTCCGCCGCTAAAAAACTACGACAACTACTCTATTCTGCTTTTTTTACCGCTGACCACACGGTGCATTTTTATGCCCTGAGCGGGCCGGATTTTGTGGTCGGGCCGGATGCACCAAAGGCGGAACGCAATATCCTGGGCTTGATCAACAAAGTAGGGTTAGAAGCCGGAAAAAAAGTAATTAAACTGCGGGCGCTGGCACAGGAAATGATCCAAACTCTCGGCGGCAAAAAAATCCACCAGGTAACTTCCATTCCCGGCGGCGTTTCCATTGGCTTGAGCGAGGAGAATCGCGATAAATTTCTGAAACATGCGGAATATTTTGTAGAGTTTGGCAAATTTACATTCAAGGTGTTTGAGGATATCGTACTAAAAAACTCCGCTTACGTGGACCTGATTTTATCCGACACCTACACCCACAAAACCTACTACATGGGGTTGGTGGATGAAAACAACAAGGTGAATTTTTACGACGGCAAAGTGCGTGTGGTCAATCCGGAGGGCAACGAATTCTGTAAGTATGCGCCTAAAGATTACTTGCAGCATATCAGCGAACATATCGAAAAATGGAATTATCTCAAGTATCCTTTTTTGAAGGCGGTTGGTTGGAAGGGCTTTGTCGATGGCAAAGACAGCGGTGTTTATCGCGCCACGCCGCAATCCAGGCTAAACGCTTCAGACGGTATGGCGACACCGCTGGCGCAGGCGGAGTATGAAAAATATTACGAAACCCTCACCGGCGACCGTTCCGGTAAAATCCCGGTGCATCACACACTGGCCACACATTGGGCAAGAGTCATTGAATTGATGTACGCCGCCGAAAGAACGCAGGAACTGTTTAAAGATCCGGAAATCACTTCCCCAAACTATCGCGTCATTCCCACGGAAACACCCACGGAAGGTATTGGCATTGTAGAAGCACCACGCGGCACACTAACGCACCACTACATCACCGATGAGAATGGGATTGTTAAAGAGGCTAATTTGATCGTCGGTACCACCAACAACCATGCGGCAATCTCAATGTCGATCAAAAAAGCGGCCCAGGGATTGATCCACAAAGGCGTTGAAATCACTGATGGCTTGCTCAACAAAATTGAAATGGCCTTCCGCGCTTACGATCCCTGTTTTGGCTGCGCCACCCACGCACTGCCCGGGCAAATGCCAATGGAATTGCGGATTTTCGATAAACACGGAAATCTTTTAGATAAAAAGAAAAGATTCTAAAACGATTTACAACAAGCAATAAAACTTCACAAAAAAGGAGGATATTATGGAACAGAACTTTTTAACCATCACCGATGAACGCACAGGTAAAATTTACAAAGTGCCTGTGGAGCAAGGAACCATTAATGCAATGGCGCTTCGCCAAATTAAAATCAGTGACGATGATTTTGGCTTGATGAGTTATGATCCCGGCTTTAAAAACACCGCTTCTTGCAAAAGCACCATCACGTTTATTGATGGAGAAAAAGGAATTTTGTGGTATCGCGGCTACCCGATTGAGCAAATTGCCGAGAACTGCAATTACCTGCAAGCGGCCTACCTGGTGATTAATGGCGAACTGCCCACCGGCGGCGAATTGGACAAGTGGGTCTGGAATATTACCCATCATACCATGCTACACGAAAATATCAAAAAATTTATCGAAGGGTTTCGCTATGATGCCCATCCGATGGGAATTTTGGTCAGCACGGTTGCCGCGTTATCTACATTTTATCCCGATGCCCGCGATATTATGAATCCGGAATCCCGCTTGCTGCAAACCTATCGCCTGATTGGAAAAGTACCCACGATTGCCGCCGCCGCTTATCGCCACAGCCTGGGGCTTCCCTACGTTTATCCCGATAACGATTTGAGCTATGCCGGTAATTTCCTGAACATGTTGTTCAAGATGACGGAACCAAGATATACCCCGGATCCGATCCTGGAAAATGCAATGGATATTCTCTTTACGCTTCATGCGGATCATGAGCAAAATTGCAGCACTTCCACAATGAGAGTAGTGGGCAGTTCCCACGCCGATCCGTTCTGTGCTACTGCCGCCGCCGCCTCCGCGTTATACGGACCGCTGCATGGCGGGGCAAACGAAATGGTGTTAAGAATGCTGAAGGAAATCGGTTCCAAAGACAAGGTTCCGGCCTATATTAAAAAAGTAAAAGATGGCGAAGTGTTGTTAATGGGATTTGGCCACCGCGTATACAAAAACTACGATCCGCGCGCCAGAATCATTAAACAAATCGCAGAAGAAGTATTCGAAGTAACCGGCAGGAACCCATTGTTAGACATTGCCCTGGAATTGGAACGAATTGCCCTTGAAGATGACTATTTCGTAAACCGCAAGCTCTACCCCAATGTTGATTTTTATTCCGGCATTATTTACCAGGCGATGGGCTTTCCGGTAGAACTGTACCCGGTGTTGTTTGCGATTGGCAGAACCTCCGGCTGGATTGCCCAATGGCAGGAAATGCTCAGGGATTCCGAGCAAAAAATTGCCCGCCCGCGGCAAATGTATTTAGGTGAAGGCCGGCGCGACTTTAAAAAACCAACTGAAAGGCCGAAAAAAAAAGCGACGGAAATTTCATAACAAAAAGATTTACTGGAATATTAAAACCGGGCATTTTCTCAAAAAGGTGGGAGAAGAATTTCCCACCTTTTTTATAATGGGATCCTCTTGCAAA
>CAXHHS010000876.1:0-3360 GCA_964015645.1 uncultured bacterium | reverse complement strand
AGACAGGTGTAAGCGGCTTCTGCTGCACCGGCAGCGCCCAATAAATGGCCGGTCATGGATTTTGTAGCGCTCACAGCAACAGTGTCGATGGCGTTTCCAAAGGCCAGGCGCATGGCAGAAACCTCTGCCCGGTCACCGAGAGTCGTAGAGGTGGAGTGGGCGTTGATGTAACCAACGTCGCCCGGTTGAATACCGGCGTCTTGCAACGCGTGCTTCATCGCTAACGATGCGCCGAAACCATCGGCAGATGGCGCAGTGGGATGATAGGCATCGGAGGAATTTCCGGCACCGTAAATATAGGCGTAAATTTGAGCGCCGCGGGCTTTGGCAAATTCTTCCCGTTCTAAAATTAGCGTTCCGGCGCCTTCACCCATAACAAATCCATCGCGGTCAACATCGTAGGGGCGGCTGGCTTTTTGCGGTTCATCATTCCGTTTGGAAAGTGCTTTGGCAGAGCTAAACCCGGCAATGGCAATTGGCACAATCGCCGCTTCCGAGCCGCCGGCCAGGGCAACATCCGCTTCATCATTTTGGATCATCCGGGCGGCTTCCGCAATGCTATGTGCGCCGGTTGCACAAGCGGAAACGATGGCAAAATTTGCCCCGTGGGTTCCGTAGCGAATAGCCAACAGGCCCGGGGCCATATTCGCAATAATTGCCGGAACAAAAAAGGGCGAAACTCTGCGATGGCCTTTTTCGTGCATAGTAACCGATTGCTGGTAAAAGGTTTCCATACCACCCATCCCGGAGCCGACCAGGATAGCGGTACGCTCTTTTGGTAAATCATCGATGGCAAAACTTGCGTCTTCCAGGGCCAAATCGCTGGCGGCGATTGCCAAATGTATGTATCGATCGTATTGCCGGGCCATTTTACGGTCAACATAGTCTTCCGGGTTAAAGTCTTTTACTGCTCCGGCAAATGTGGTTGGCAACCCGGCTTCTACAAATTTTTCGACAGTATCGATGCCGGATTTTCCCTCCATCAGGGCATTCCAATTTTGTCTTACGCCAATGCCCAATGGCGTTACCAGGCCAATACCGGTAATTGCAATACGGTTTTTATTGGGGGAAGAACTCATCAATTTTATCTCCTCTTTTATTGTTCGCAAAACCTCTTAGATGCAGTATTCTTAAAAGGGTTGCGAAGTTAGTGAGATTCATTAACGATGTCAATGGGGGAATCGAAAAAGGAAGTGTTCAGGTGTTTCCCGTAGGAACCACTGCGCGGCAAGTATTCAAGTACTCAAACGGTTGTATTTAAAGCACTTGAACACTAAAACATTTGAGCATTTGAGTTTGAATATCAAGCCTCTGCTTCAATCACATCAACCTGTTCCGGGTTTAACTCTTTTTCGGCATATTTTTTATATACGCCGCTTTCAATAAACAACCGGTATAAATCGTGATCGATATGGTTTTGATCGCACATCTTTTTAAGAATGCCAACGGCCTGGGAAAGCTTCATTGGCGATTTGTAGGGGCGATCTTTGGCGGTAAGTGCTTCGAAAATATCTGCAATCGCTAAAATTTTGGATTGGAGGGCAAGCTGGTCAGCGGTTAATCCAAAGGGGTAGCCGGAACCATCAAGTTTTTCGTGATGGCCGCCGGCATAGTCCGGCACGTGGGCAAACTTTTTGGGAAAGGGCAACTGCCGCAGCATTTTGATACTCACCATCGCATGGTTTTCGATAATTTTCCGTTCTTCAAAATTCAGTGTTCCCCGGCGGATGGAGAGGTTGTAGCATTCGTCTTCCGTTAAATATTCATATTCCTGGCCGTCGATGGTGTAGGTTTTTTGGCCGATTTGGCGCAATCGTTCCAGGCGTTCATCATCCATAAATTCGCTGGCGGTATTGCATTGAACCACAAATTTCATCTCGTTATCCAGCAGCGTTAACTCCGCTTTGTGTTGTGCTTCCAGCTCACGGAAATTTTCACTCTTAATGCCGCCATTTTGCAACATTTTTACTTTTTGATTCAAAAACTCAGTTGTTTTGAGTTGTTTAATCATTTCGAAACGCGTTTTTACCAATTCAATGCGGTCGAAAATGGTTTCCAATTTGTGAGATTTATCGACGACGTATTCCGGGGTTACAATTTTGCCAATATCGTGCATCCAGGCAGCAATGCGGAGTTCCTCCAGTTCACCCGTGGAAAAATTTATATCTTTATATAACCCGCTATCGCTTTCGTTAATTGTCTCTGCAATCATCATTGTTAATTCGGTTACGCGGCGAATGTGGCCGGCAGTATATTTTGATTTTTCATCGATGGCGGTGGCAATACTTTGGATAAAAGCTTCGAACAGGGCTTGCAAATCGCGAATCAGTTGGGCATTCTCCAGCGCAACTGCGGCTTGAGATGCCAGTGAGGCGATCATATCTTTATCTTCTTCTGCGAAGGGGATCACTTCATTCTTTTGAGAATCGGTCGCATTTAAAAGCTGCAAAACGCCGATGACATCATTCTGATGGTTTTTCATTGGAACCACCAGCATCGATTTGGTGCGATACCCGGTTTGCTGATCATATTTTTTAGGGCCGGAAAAATCGTACTCCGTTGTTTCGTACACATCGGTGATACGAACAACATCCCCGGTTAGCGCAGCACGAGAAGAAACATTGGCAAAATTCGGTGCTCCATCCGCTTCCAGGGATACTGGCGGCCAATCAATTTCCAAACCACTGGTACCGCCCATGTGTGTATTCATGGAAAGATTTTTGACAATTTCGAAGCGCAAACAGTTCTCACTATCATCCATTGTATAAAGCGTTCCGGCATCGGCGTTGGTAAATCGCATTGCTTCATCGAGAATCATTTCGAGTAATTTATTGACATCTTTTTCAACGGAAAGCGCAATACCGATTTGCGTTAGCCGTTGCACGCGGTCGAGTTGTTTCATTGCAAACTCCTTTACGCCATTTTCTGTTGATTCGAGGAGCTTATCCAATGTTGAATTCTGAGAGTGGTTGTTAATATCTTCCATAAATTACCTCAAGTAAAGGATTAAGGATAAAGTTTAAAGGATAAAACTTAATCCGGGGGTTCCCAATTTGAAGTGATTTATTTTATGGTTTCACTCGTATAAAACTTAAAACCTATCTTTTATCCTTTAACCTTTATCCTTTTTACTCTTTTTGATTTCTTGAAAATCAATATCCTCAACCACTTTGGGATCATACGGTGGTGTTATATTTTGTTGGGAAGACGGCTTTACCTTTGGCGTATCTTGCCGTTTTGGTGAAAAAATGTTTTTGATAATTTTGATAAAAAAGTAAATGACAATTGTCAGTAAAAACATTCGAATTAAGAAACCCATTTTGACGCTTTCATTTTTATATATCAAACGTTATATTTTTT
>CAXHHS010000875.1:0-3386 GCA_964015645.1 uncultured bacterium | reverse complement strand
TCGCAAACAACGAGAATCGGAATTACAAGCAAAACGTGCTCCCAATACAACTCCATCTTTAAGTGTGCAAGAATACACCGGAAAATACCATGACGAATTTTCCGGTGATGCTCCTGGTCGCCTGGAAAATGGGAAACTGGTGTTCGACTACAATCCCCGCCACCTGGGCGACCTGGAGCACTGGCATTACAACACATTTCGAGTAACCTGGCGCAACCCTATTTTTGATATGTCTAAAAAATCTTTCCTCACATTTTACCTGGATGATGAAGGGAAAGTGGAGAAACTAAAGGTAACATTTTACGATCCGTTGTATTTTACGAAACAGTAACGCAAGTTTCCAACTTGCGAAAACAGCATAAAAGATTTTCAAAAAAACATACAAGTTGAAAACTTGTGTTAAGAGGAATGAAAAAGATCATCATCGCATCACACAATCCTGTAAAAATTCGGGCGATAGCCAATGGCTTTGAACGAATGTTTCCAGAAGAAGAATTTAATATAACGCCGGTTTCTGTTCCATCGGGCGTTAGCGATCAACCGATGTCGAACCGGGAAACATTGCAGGGCGCATTTAACCGGGCACAAAACGCAAAAGAACAAAAACCCGAAGCAGATTTTTGGGCCGGTATCGAAGGCGGCATTGAAGAAGATAATGGGAAAATGGCGGCGTTTGCCTGGATCGTAATCCAATCGCAAAGTCTTTGCGGAGAAGGGCGCACCGGAACCTTTTACCTGCCAAATAAAGTTGCGGATTTGATTCGCGAGGGAAAAGAACTTGGCGAGGCGGATGATATCGTTTTCAATCAATCAAACTCCAAACAAAACAGCGGCGCCATCGGATTGTTAACGGGAGATTTAATAAACCGCACATCACTGTATGAGCATGGTGTTGTTTTAGCGCTAGTTCCATTCAAAAATAAAGATTTATTTGCTTAAAGTTCAAGAAGTTCCTGACACTGTTTTTGCGGAAGTGCGCTATACGCTTAAATTCGGCGCACCGATTGTCGCCGGCCAATTAGCACAAATGTCGCTGGGATTTATCGATACGGTAATGGCCGGCCATCTTGGTCCCGTCGATTTAGCCGCTGTCGCAATTGGCCGCAGCGTTTATATGCCGGGATTTATATTTGTATTGGGAGTGTTATTAGCCGTAAACCCAATTGTTGCCCAATTTTTTGGCGCGAAAGATTTCTCCAAAATTGGTAAGTCTGTTCGACAGGGGTTATGGCTAAGCCAAATCATCGCAATTCCGGCATTTTTTACGCTCCGGTGTTTGTACCGGATTCTCGAATATATCGGTATTCAGCCGGAGATTATTCCGGTCACTGCCGGTTATCTCGATGCGCTTTCCTGGAGCCTGCCTGCGGTGTTTGCCTACCTGGTATTGCGTTTTTTTAATGATGGCATTTCCCGCTCCAAGCCCCACATGATATTTTCACTATGCGTTATTCCATTGAACATCGTTGCCAATTATGTGCTTATGTATGGGAAACTCGGCTTTCCGAAAATGGGCGCTATCGGGGCCGGTTATGCAACTTCCCTGGTTTGGTGGTGTATGTTAATAGCGATGTTATTGCTAACAGTCCTGGGAAAAACATATAAACCGTTTGGAATCTATTACAACCTGAAATTGCCGGATTGGCATTATTTTAAAGAAATCCTACGAATTGGTATTCCCAACGGCGTTAGCCTGGCAATGGAAATTAGCATGTTTGCAATTGTTGCTTTGTTGATCGGGTCGATGGGAGTTGCTATTGTTGCTGCGCACCAGGTGGCCATTAATATTGCCTCGATTATGTTTATGTTTCCCCTGGGGTTTTCTATTGCAACGACCTCGCGGGTTGGAATTGCCGCCGGCCAAAAAAGTTTAACCGGTGTACTAATTGCCGGAAAAGCCGGGTTGTGGATTTCCTCGGCTGCCGCCGCTTTTACTGCTGCGTTGATGTTCTTTTTTCCGCAGGAGATTGTGGCGATTTATACTGATGATTCGGAAGTCATCAGGCTGGCTGTCTCACTAATATTTATGGCCGCGCTCTTTCAGTTTTCCGATAGCATTCAAGTAAGCGCTGCCGGTGCGCTGCGCGGGATGAAGGATACCAAAATCCCTATGGTGGTGAATATTATTGCGTATTGGCTAATTGGGCTTTCATTCGGATATTACCTGGGAATGATTTCCCATTGGGGTGCAGAAGGTCTCTGGATTGGATTAATCATCGGCCTAACCTTTGCCGCCATTGCTCATACTATACGATTTTTTTATCTTGCCCGGCGAAAACAACCTCCTTTCACCAGGTAATAAAAATCTTTATAAAGGAAATTATTACGATGACAGAAACACTCTGGATTGCGGTTTTTATTGCCAGCTTGTTTGTGCTGGTAAAAGCCTCCGACTATTTTACGGCTTCTGCGGAAAAGATTGGGTTGATGATGGGAATCCCCCAATTTATTGTCGGCGCGACGATTGTCTCTATCGGCACTTCCTTACCGGAACTCGTTTCTTCGATTGTTGCAGTGCTCAACGATTCTTCCGAGATTGTTGCCGGAAATGTCATCGGATCCAATGTTGCGAATATTTTGTTGATTTTAGGGGCCGGGGCAATCGCTGCCAAAACCCTCAATTTCCGCCACAATATTCTTCCGGTTGATTTGCCGATTTTTATGGGAGCGGCATTTTGGGTGGCATTAGCAATGTGGGATGGTGTGATTACATTTGGCGAAGCGGTCTTATTCCTTGGCGGTTTATTAATTTACCTGCGATATTCACTCAACAGCGATACGGCTTCCCAAAAGAAAGCATTCGGCGGCGAAGATGACACTATAAACGGGAAGCCGGATTTCCAATTAAAACCACTGGTTATCTTAATTTTTAGCGGTGTTTTTGTATATATCGGCGCAAAGTATACCATTGAATCGATCATCAAGATTTCCGAACTATTAAACCTGGGAAAAGAAGTGATTGCCGTTAGTGCAGTCGCATTGGGAACATCCCTGCCGGAATTGGCCGTTACTATTAGTGCGGTTAAAAAAGAAAACACCGAGATGGTCGTCGGCAATGTGATGGGGTCGAATATATTCAACATTTTTGCCGTAATCGGCATTCCGGCGCTAATAAGTGATTTGGAAGTTCCGGAAAACCTTCTCGAGTTAGGGATACCATCGTTAATCGCTGCATCGGTTTTATTCCTGATTGTCACCGTTGATCGGCGTGTTTCCCGGTGGGAAGGCTGGCTGTTCGTACTGCTATATGTCTTTTTTATTGGGAAGATGTTTGGAGTGATTTAAAAATGTGTGTTGCGCTTCTCGTAACCTCTATTCAATCACCCGAATAATTTTAACCAGCGTATCCGCTTTTGCTTTGCTCAAAAACCCAATCGCTCCCGGCG
>CAXHHS010000874.1:0-3393 GCA_964015645.1 uncultured bacterium | reverse complement strand
ATTTAAAACCGAATATTATTTTTAAAAACCAGGTAGAAGTCGAAACCATTTGCGGCAATTTCCGGCTCGATTTTCTGGCGGAAACCAGTTCCGGGAAAATCGCCTTTGAATGCGATGGCAAAAATTTCCACGATCCCCACGCTCGAATTTATGATTTTTGGCGAGATGCCGCAATTCTCGCCGAAAATCATGTGGATGGTATTTACCGCATCTTACTATCAAATCGCAAACGCCACATTACCGACAGCTTATTTATTATTTCCCAATTGGATCAAACACTTTTCCATCCAACCGGGATAACCACACTGCAAAAGAGTGCCAGCAAATATGCCAAAGCCGCGCTTCGTCAGGCAGAACAAAGTGTTAGCGGCAAATCAAACTTTAAAAACGTACTGCCCATCATCATCGATTATTCTGCTGCCGGAAATCAGAATGAGAAACACTCGGAAACCGAAAACCCGGCACGACAAACTCCGAATACAAATTCATCACAAAACCGGAATTGGATTCAAATACAATCGGAATGGGAAATGACACCGGAGCGCAGAAAAATCTACGAATTCATTCAACAGCGCCCCGGTCGCCGGCTCAATCCCCTGATTTATGAGTTTCATAAGAAATTTGGGAATTATGGTATGGGAGCTTTGAAACAGTGAATGCGAAAAGATGAATGGTGTAACGAACAGATGCTTGATGCTGGATACCGGATGCTCGATATTTTTTAACCAGCATCCAGCATCTGTCTTTCACTCAAACAAATATTGGAGGAATCATGTACCTCTTTTTCGATACCGAAACCAACGGGTTGCCACAAAACTGGAATGCGCCAGTAACCGCAGTTCACAATTGGCCGCGTATGGTACAATTGGCCTGGATCGAGACCGATGAATCAGGAGCAGAAACCAATCGTAAAGATTACGTCATAAAACCGGATGGATTTACTATTCCCAAAGCGGTAGCCAAAGTGCATGGCATTACCACCGACCGGGCATTGGCAGAAGGCGTTGCCTTAACACCGGTTCTGGAAGAATTTTCCCAGGCAATCGAGCGTTCAAAAACAATCGTTGCCCACAATATGAATTTTGATGAAAAAATCGTCGGGGCAGAATTTATTCGCGCCGATATTGCCAACCGGTTATTTCAAACCCGTCGAGTTTGCACCATGAAACGCTCCACGGAGTTCTGCAAAATTCCCGGCAACTACGGCTACAAATGGCCGACGTTAACCGAGCTGCATTTAAAACTCTTTAAGAAACCGTTTCAAGAAGCCCATAATGCCGCAATCGACGTGGCAGCTTGCGCGAAGTGTTTTTTTGAATTGAAAGTGCACGGGGTTGTCTGATAAAATTATATTATACGGTACTTTATGTTTCCAGATACCCTTCCTTCTTGTAGAATTGGTACCCCTTTTCCGCCAACGTTTTTAACTCTTCAAATAACCCCTCGTCAACGGCCTGGAAATTAAAACAGGACTTGCCCTGCATCCGCTTTTTTAACCCGTCGCTTATACCATTTAGGAGCTTCGGCTCTACATACACCGGCATCAAGTGAAAACTCACATAATTTTTTTTACTGGTAACCGCGCCAAAAAATAGCGGCTTTTTATTCTTTTGAATGAACTTTGTATCGAGGTAATAGGTTTTCTCGTTATCGGTTGCCAAATTCATCTCGCCCTCATACACTTTTATGATCATTTTTAGCGCGTTAAAAACTTCCGGAAATTTTTCCTGGTTTGGCATCACAACTCCCTGTTAGGTTTTGGATTTTGTGCCATACTTTATAGCCGAACATTCCGCCGGGCATTGAAAGATAAAAATTTGCCTCACAAAAATCAAATTCTATGATATGCTCTTTCCTTCCGGGTTTAAGCCGGCTCGGATAACGCTACCTTCCTTTTTATCCCTTTCTTGAGTTCCGTTAGAATTCCCCATACTCTTTTAGCCGAAAGATCACTAAACTGAGTTGCGATTTCTTCCGGTGTTAACCCCGAGAAAAAACGAAGACGGAAAATCAACTTATCCCTCTCGGCATACCGGCTGCCTTTTACCAGCTTGTTGAGATGAAAATCGATCTCTTCCACTAATTCTTTATATTTCAAATCTTCGAAATGGCAATCTGAAAAATTCTTCTCTTCAAGGAACATTTCTATGTTATCAAGCGGTTGGGATGAGCGTTGGGATTTTAAACATTTAACCGTTTCTCTTGCGGCAATAATTCTCAACCATTTAAAGATAGAATTGTCATGCTCGCCTTTAAAACTCTTTAAAGCCTTACAGTTATCTTTAATAAGAATTCCGTAAACGTTTTGTGTAATGTCTTCCGCATACCCGAAATTCCTCTCAGCGCCACAAATTTTAGCAACTGTAGCATAAATAACAAGATGATAGCGGTTATAGAACTCTTGCCATGCTTTTTGATCTCCAGGGTTAGCCACAATTCGTTTTACCAATTCGTTCGGAGTTAATTTACTAAAATTCGGAGAGAACTTCTTTAATCCGGACGATACTCGATACTTTTTCGGTTTACTAACATAAGTTTCTGACATACAATTTTACCCCCGTTTAATTGCAAGTTAAACTATCCAAAAAACCTTTTTAATTATGATACTTTTAATAAACACAAAAACGATTGGCACTGTGCCCTGTCTACTCGCTGAGTCGTCGCCTTATCACGAATCTCAATTTTTCTATCTTGCCGAATAACAATGGGCGTTGCGGGCGGTTCTACAGTTGTGCATAAGCGGTGTGCCCAGGTTGAGGTCTTGTTTTATGGCCTCTATTAAGAAACGCCATAAAAATCGTTGAAAGTGATAAAATACTTGGTTTTCACTTATTAAACCAGAAGACAGTTGACCCTGTCTGCTATATAGATAAAATTAATATTTTCAGTCGTTTGGCTTTTGTTAATCGATTCATATTAATGTTTCGATCAACCTGTATTGCTTTAAATATCATTGCAGAATTACCGCCCCATTTTTATTCATCAGGCCATCATTTTTTACCCGTTTTCTTAGGTTCCATTTTTCCGGTAGTGTTTCGGTAATCGGCTCTACCAGGGTAGGTTCATTCATTTCGATAACTGAAATATCAATCTCATTTTCTTTTTTGGTGAAATACATTAGTTTTTTGCCATCCGGTGACCAGCGAGGGCTAATATTGTCTAATGGATCATAGGTGATTCGCTGTAAATCTCCATTGACAGCATCAACAACATAAATCTCGCAATTACCATCACAGTCGGAAACGAAAGCAATCTTTGAACTATCGGGACTCCACATCGGTATTTCAAACTCGACAATTTGAGAAGCTATTTTCTTTTTCTCAAACGTTTGCACGTCAAATAGATAGATATCATTTCGCTTGCCTTCCTTTACGATAAAACAGGCTTTGGTAT